>NZ_AECZ01000027.1 GCF_000179555.1 Solidesulfovibrio fructosivorans JJ] | reverse complement strand
AACGATAATTGCCTGTTGTCTGTGCTGCGCCAATAAAGCCAAAAAGTTTCGGAAGGGGAGCGCGCGAGAGGGGGAACCCTTTTCAAAGGGTTCCCCCTCTCGCATCTTCTTCACTTCCAAAACGGCCCAAGGGCGGTGGTCAGGGAGGTGCCCGTCTCGCGGACGGCTTCGAAGTCTTCCGTTCGGGCCGGTTCCATGGCCTTAGCGGCCAGGGCGGCGAGGTCCGGCAGGCCGAGGTTGAGCAGGTTGCCCTTGAGGGCATGGGCCTGCTCGGCGCATTGCTCCCCGTCGCCCGCCCGGATCGCCGCATCAAGGCGCGTGAGCCCCATCCGCAGCACCGAGGCGGCCACGCAAAGGGCTTCTTCGGTTTCCGCCGGGCCCAGCTGGTGCGTCTCCAGCAGGAAGGCACGGGCGCGTTGGAGGTTGTCTGGCATCATCCCGCCGTTGGTATGGGTTCGGAAACGAGGGTTATGAGCACCGCTTCCAGGTCGTTGATGCGGTACGGCTTGGCGAAAAAGGCCGACATGCCGGCCTCGTGGCAGCGTTCGGCGTCCTCGGACGAGCTTTGGGCCGTCAGCGCCACGATGGGCGTTTCGATGCCGGCCGCGCGCGCCCGGCGCGTGGCCTCCAGGCCGTCGATGCCAGGCATGCGCACGTCCATGAACACGATGTGGAAGGGCGTGCCGGCATCGCGGGCGGCCAGGATCTTGTCCAGGGCTTCCTGGCCGTCGACGGCGAAGGACTGCTGGCCGACGCCGAGTTTTTCCAGGATCTTTTGGAGCAGGAAGCGGTTGAAGGGATTGTCCTCGGCCACCATGACGCGCAGCCCGCCGAGGTCCAGGGCCGGGGGCAGGGGACCCTCGGTCGGAGGCGGGGCGGAGACGGCGTCGGGCTCGGGCAGGCGCAGGGTGAAGAAAAAGGAGCTGCCCTTGCCCGGCTGGCTGGTCACCGAGAGCCCGGTGCCGCCGAGCAGCCGCACCAGCCGGTCGGAGATGGAAAGTCCCAGCCCCGTGCCGCCGTGGTTGCCGGCGATGGTTTCGTCGCTTTGGACGAACGGCTCGAAAATGCGTTCCCGCATGCCCTCGGGGATGCCGGGCCCGGTGTCCCGCACCGCGAACTGCACGGCCACCGGCCCCTCGTAGGCCATGGGTTCCCGGGCCCGGCTGGCGTAGAGGGTCACGCGCCCCTGGGGCGTGAATTTGATGGCGTTGGAGAGCAGGTTGAGCAGGATTTGTTTGAGGCGCATCGGATCGCACACCAGCACCCGGGGCAGATCCGGATCGCGTTCCAGGCAGAGGGTCAGGCCGCGCTCCGCGGCCAGCGGCTCCATGACCCGCCGGGTTTCCTCGAGCAGGCGTTCGATGTCCATGGGCGCGGGCCGGATTTCCAGGCGGCCGACCTCCATGCGGGAGAAATCGAGGAGGTCGCCAAGGATGACCAGCAGCCCCTCGCCGGCCGAGCGCATGGTGTCCACGCAATCACGCTGTTCGTCGGTCAATGCTGTTTTGCGCAGAATCTGGGTCAGGCCCAGGATGGCGTTTAAGGGCGTGCGGATCTCGTGGCTCATGTTGGCCAGGAAGGCCGATTTCATGCGGCTGGCTTCCTCGGCCTCCACCCGGGCCCGGATGAGGCTCGAGACGTCGACGAAGGATTCGATGCCGCCGGTGGGCGTGCCCGTGGCGTCGAGGATGGGGGCGGCGTTTTTGAGGATGGTCAGCCGCTGCCCGTCGCGGGTGAGGATCTGGGACTGGCGTTTTTGCACGGCGCCGTTGCCGGGCCTGGCCGGCTTGGCCGGACAGGGCGAGGGCGGGGATTCCCGCAAAAGGCCCGCCCGCTCGCGTCCGAGGGCCTGGTCGCGGCTGTAGCCGGTGATGGCCGTGAATTCGTCGTTTATGGTGACCACCACGTCGTCGCGGTTGACGATGCAGATCGCCGCCCCGGCGATGGTGATGACCTGTTCGAGAAAGCTTTTCTCGCGCTCCACCGAGAGTCTGGCCTCGACCAGCGGGGTGACGTCGATAAGCGACACGAGCAGGCCGATCAGGCTGCCCTGGTCGAAGACGGGCTGGAGCTTGGCCGTGACGTCCCGGACGCCCAGGCGGCGGTCGAAGGAGACCGGGGCATGGGCCACGCCCCGCCGGAAGAGGTCCAGAAAGGCGCTGGCCTGGTAGTCCTCGGTTTCCAGGTCCAGGGCGGCCAGTCCCTGGCCCAGGACGTCCTCGGCCGCGCGGCCGAGCAGGTTCAGGTAGCGGTCGTTTATTTCCATGACCAGGCCTTCGGGCGAGACGAAGGCGATGCCCTGGTCCAGGGCGTCGAGAATGGAGGACAGGCGCGTCAGACGGCCCGGCATGTCGCCAAGGACCGCCTGGACGGCGGGCAGAGGGGCGCGCCTTGCGGCGTGGAAGCCGCCGGGCCGTCGGTCCCGCTTACGTGGGGCTGGTCGCAGCCGCCGCCTGAAAGACATCCAGGCGCTCCTTGTAGGGCGGGTGGCCGAAAAAGGCCGACCCGGACACCAGCACGTCGGCGCCGGCCGCCACCAGGGCGGCGGTATTGTCCGGAGAGACGCCGCCGTCCACCTGGATGCGGAAGGAGAGGTCGCGTTCCCGACGCATGGCGGCAAGATCCTTGACCTTGTCCAGGCAGAACGGAATGAAGGATTGGCCGCCGAACCCGGGGTTGACGGTCATCACCAGCACCATCTCGAGTTGCGGCAGCAGGTATTCCACCTGGGAAAGGGGGGTGGCGGGATTGAGGGCCACGCCCGGGGCCGCGCCCAGGCGGCGGATTTCCGAGACCGCGCGTTCCAGGTGGACCGTGGCCTCGGCATGGACGCAGATGAGGTCCGAGCCGGCCTCGCGAAAGGCGGCCAGGTAACGCTCCGGCCGCTCGATCATGAGGTGCGTGTCGAAGTACAGTTTGCTGCGGCGGCGCATGGCGGCGATGATCGGCGGGCCGAAGGTGATGTTGGGCACGAACAGCCCGTCCATGACGTCCAGATGGACCCAGCGCAGGCCGGCCCCTTCCAGGGCGGCCAGTTCGTCGGCCAGCCGGCCGAAGTCGGAGGAAAGCAGGGAAGGCGAAAGAATAAACGGTGCGGGCATGACGACTCCGGCTGGAGGGGTGGTCAAAATTTCTGTTCCAGGTATATGGTCACGTACATAGACCGGCCAAGCCCCGTGGTCAAGGAACCGTCCCGTCAGCGCCCGCCCGGCGTCCGGCCGCCCGGTGTGGCGGCCCCGGCGTCGTCATGGAGGCCTTGTAACAATTGAACAATACAACTTGTGGGAATCATTTGTGAATTCGGACAGGGTGCCGCGTCACGCGTTTTCCGTGGCCTTGTCACCGAACCGTCACAGTCCGTCCATAGGTTTCGCCCGTGACCTGGGGCATTTCGCGCCAATCGTGGCGCGACAACCACTTAGGAGGGTTCTCAAGTGAAGAAACTTATTGGTATCGTGGCCGCGCTGTTGCTCGTGGCCTCCACCGCGTTTGCCGAAACCGCCATCAAAGTCAACGGTTCCACCACCGTCCTGCCCATCATGCAGAAGGTCGTCGAGGCCTACATGAAGGCCCATCCGGACGTGAAGATTTCCGTTTCCGGCGGCGGTTCGGGCAACGGCATCAAGTCCCTGATCGACGGTTCCACCGATATCGCCATGGCTTCGCGCGCCATGGAGCAGAAGGAAATCGACCTGGCCAAGAGCAAGGGCGAAAATCCGGTCCAGACCGTGGTGGCCATCGACGCCATCGTCCCGATCGTCAATCCGGCCAACAAGCTCGAAGCCGTCAACCTGGAGCAGCTCAAGGAGCTCTACACCGGCAAGGTGACCTCCTGGAAGGATCTCGGCGGCACGGGCCCGGTGGTCGTCATTTCCCGCGACACCTCCTCGGGCACCTATGAGTGCTGGGAGAACCTGGTCATGAAAAAGGCCCACGTGTTCCCCGGCGCCCTGATGCAGGCTTCCAACGGCGCCGTGGTCCAGGCCGTCAGCAAGAACAAGAACGCCATCGGCTACATCGGCCTGGGCTACCTCGACGCCTCCACCAAGCCGCTGAGCGTCAACGGCGTCAAGGCCACCGCCGAGACCGCCAAGTCCAAGAAGTACCCCATATCCCGCGACCTCTACATCTACACCAACGGCGCTCCCGCCGGCGCGGTCAAGGGCCTGGTGGACTTCCTGCTCGGCGCCGAAGGCCAGAAGCTGGTCAAGGCAGTCGGTTACGTGCCCCTGAGCTAGTCGCCTTCGCACCAAACCTCCGCCCATTTACGCGTCCCGGTTCCGGCTTGCGGGGCCGGGACGCGCTCTCGGGAGAAATCGCATGGCCCTTTCGCGCAAAGCCAAGGACGACCTGATCCGCAACATGTTCTTTCTGACGGCGCTGTCCTCCATCGTGGCCCTGGCGCTCATCATGATCTATCTGTTCGTCGAGGGCCTGCCGATTTTCAGCGTGGTCTCGGTGACGGATTTTCTGTTCGGGTCGCTGTGGTATCCCACCTCGGATCCGCCGTTGTTCGGCATCTTTCCGCTGATCGTGGCCTCGCTCGCCGTCACGGCCCTGTCCTCGGCCATCGCCATCCCGCTCGGGGTCATGACCGCCATTTACCTGGCCGAGATCGCCAGCCGCAAGACCCGCGACATCTTCAAGCCCATTGTCGAGCTTTTGGCCGCGCTGCCCTCGGTCGTCATCGGCTTTTTCGGCATGGTGGTGGTCGCGCCCTACCTGCAGGACACCTTCGACCTGGCCACCGGGCTCAACCTTTTCAATGCCTCGCTCATGCTGGCCTTCATGTCCGTGCCGACCATCTGCTCGGTGTCCGAGGACGCCATCTACTCCGTGCCCCGCGAGCTCAAGGAAGCCTCGCTGGCCTTGGGGGCGACCCATTTCGAGACCATCGCCAAGGTGGTGCTGCCGGCCTCGCTGTCCGGCATTTCCACGGCGGTCATGCTCGGCATGTCCCGGGCCATCGGCGAGACCATGGTCGTGCTCATGGTCGCCGGCGGCGCGGCGATCATCCCCACCTCCATTTTTTCGCCCGTGCGGCCCATGCCGTCGAGCATCGCCGCGGAAATGGCCGAGGCGGCCTTTCGCGGCAACCACTACCGGGCGCTTTTCGCCATCGGCATCGTCCTTTTCCTTTTCACGCTGGTTTTCAATATCGTGGCCAGCCACGTGGCCGAAAAGCACAAACAGGTCGGCGCGGCCACCCTGTAGTGCCTAAGGAGCGCCAACATGAACGCCAACGCCATCACCCAGGCCGGCCTTGCCCGCCGCCACCGCACCCAGAAGATCATGTGGGGCGTGTTCGGGCTGTCCTCGCTCGTGAACATGGCCGCCTTGGTCCTTATCTGCGGCTTCTTGCTGGTCAAGGGCCTGCCGGCCATCTCCTGGAGTTTCCTCACCGAGATGCCGCGCGACTCCATGACCGCCGGCGGCATCCTGCCCTGCATCCTCGGCACCATCTACCTGAGCCTCGGCACCATGGCCGTGGCCTTTCCCCTGGGCGTGGCCTCGGCCGTCTACCTCAACGAATACGCCACCCCCGGCCGGACGCTGCGGCTCATCCGGCTTGGCATCAACAACTTGGCCGGCGTGCCCTCGGTGGTGTTCGGCCTTTTCGGCCTGGCCTTTTTCGTGACCTTTTTCGGGCTCGGCGTGAGCCTGCTCTCGGGCATCCTGACGCTGTCCATCCTGGTTTTGCCGGTGATCATCGGCACGGCCGAGGAGGCGCTCAAGTCCGTGCCCCAGACCTATCGCGAGGCCTCTCTCGGCCTTGGGGCCACCAAGTGGCAGACCATCCGGCTGGTGGTTTTGCCGGCGGCCATGCCGGGCATGCTGACCGGGGCCATCCTGGGCCTTTCCCGCGCGGCCGGCGAGACGGCGGCCATCATGTTCACGGCCGCGGTCTTTTTCACGCCCTATCTGCCGACCCACCTTACCGATTCGGTCATGGCCCTGCCGTACCACATCTACGTCCTGGCCACGGCCGGCACCGAGATCGACAAGACGCGGCCCCTGCAATACGGCACGGCGCTGGTGCTGATTGTGCTGGTGCTCGGCATGAACCTGGGGGCCATCCTCTACCGGGCCAAGCTGCAGAAGAAGCGCTGATCCGGACGAGCGGCAGGCGGCGGAAAAAACTGGACTTGTCATCGCGGTTGGGATTGTATCGCAACTGAAGGCAAAAAAGGCATCCCGCGTCCGCGACGCGCGCGTCCCTTTCCGGGACGGCGGCCGACGGCGGGGGAGGCGGCGGCTTCGAACGTGCTTGACGCAAGGTCCCTTCCGGGGCCGATCGGGAGCAGCATTGCCGCAGGCGGTGAAGACATTGAGCCGAAAAGGCGGCGTGGCGCATGGGGCGTCGCGCCGCCTTTTACTTTGGGACGCCGCGCCCGGCGTCCCCGGGACCTGGAGGCTGGTTTCGGGGACGCGGCCCGATGGGGGAAGGCGCGCGGCAAACGGGCGTCGGGGAAGCGGCCGCGGCTGTCGCGGCCGGTTTGGGCCGACGTCGTCAGGGTCCAGGGAGGACTGGCATGACGCGACAGGTGCAGGGACCGGGACGCAAGAATTACGTGCTCGACACCAACGTTCTGATCGAAAACCCGGAAAGCGTGCTGCGGCTGCGAAACGGCGTGGAAAACGCCATCCACATTCCCTACCACGTGCTCATGGAGCTTGAAGGCTTAAAGAAAACCCCGAAACTCCGCCACATTGTGGCCAACGTCATCCAGGTCTTAAGCGACAACCGGGAGCATATCCACTTCATCCAGAACGACAAGAGCCATTCCGCCTTCACCGATATCGTCGACAACCATATCCTCGACGAAATCCAGGCCTCGTCCATCGAGGACCCGGTGCTCGTGACCAACGACCGCATCCTGAAGCTCCAGGCCGAGCTGCGCGGCCTCAAAAGCGAGGAGCTGCGCGACTCCAAGCCCTTCGAATCCGAATCCCAGCGCTACACGGGATTCGCCGAGGAGGGCGAGGAACTCGTCCCCAACTGCTTCACCTGGCGCGACGGCAAGCCCGTGCTCCACGCGCCGGACGGCGAAAAGATCATCAACTACACCTGCGACGTCTGGAACGTGCGGCCGCGCACCGTCTACCAGAATCTGGCCCTGGAACTCATCATGTCCCAGCACATCGACCTGGTGTCCATCCAGAGCGAGGCCGGCTACGGCAAGACCTTCCTGGCGCTGGCGGCGGCGCTTTTCGCGGTGCAGGAGAAAAAGCACTACGAAAAGATCTTCGTGCTCAAGCCCACCATCGAGATCGGGGCCAAGCTCGGCTACCTGCCGGGCGACGTGACCGAGAAGATGGAACCCTACGTGAAGTACGTCTTCGACTTGCTGGTCAAGCTCCACCGCTGCCGGGCGGCCAACAAGGTGTTTCTCAACCCCAACGACGAGATGCTGCGCATCAATCCGAAGAAGTTCGAAATTCTTCCCCTGGCCTTCGTGCGTGGCATGAACATCGAAAACGCCTTCGTCATCATCGACGAGGCGCAAAACCTGTCGCGCACCGAGGTGCGGGCCGTGCTCACCCGCATGGGCGAGGGCGTCAAGTGCGTGGTGCTCGGCGACACCTCGCAGGTCGACAACCCCTATCTCAACGAGGCCAACAACGGTCTCAACTGGATCGTGCGCAAGTTCAAGGGATTCCCCAACTACGCCCATATCGTGCTCAAGGGCGAGCGTTCGCGCGGCCCCATCACGGACATGGTGCTCAAGTCGAAATTGTAGCCGCGGACATGCGTTGACGCGAAAAGGGCGGCCTGGGGTCGCCCTTTTTTTTGCCGGCGCGGGCTGGCCTGCGGCGGTTTCCGGTTCCGGGCTGCGGCGCGGTCCGACCTGGGGAAGGGCACGGAAACGCGAGCCCCTTGCAACCGGGCGCGCATTGTGTGTATCGAAGTACAAGCTGGCGAACTTTCCGCTTCGCCTTGGCGCTTGTTCCTGCGGGGCACGCCGCGCCTGTCCGCGCGGTCCGAAAAGGAGGAAACGGGGCGTTTTCCCCCCGGCCACGCCATGAAAAAAACGTCGCTGTTCGGCTGCTCGCCGTCCTGTTTGGCCTTGGCGCTTGCGCTGCCTGTCGTGGCGTTCGTCTTGCAATGGCTGCTGTGGTCCACGCTGGAACCTTTTGGCTGGATTCTTTTTTTCCCGGCCGTGTTCTTCAGTTCGCAGATCGGCGGCGTGGCCGGCGGCCTGGCCGCCACGGCGGAATCGGCAATACTCGGGCTTTGTTTCGTGGCCCCGTATTATTCCTTTCGGGTGGGAAGCACGGTCAGCCTCGTTTCCGTATTGGTCTTCATCGGCATGGGTGTGCTGTTCAGCCTGACCCATGCCCGTCTCGGCCGGGCCAGGCGGGCGGCCGAGACGGCCTTGGCCGCTTCGCGGGAGGCCAATGACCGCCTGCGCGGGGCCAACGAGGAAATCACCCGCCTCTACGAGCAGACGCGGGAACTCGACGCGCTCAAGACCAATTTTTTCGCCAACGTGAGCCACGAGCTGCGTACGCCCCTGACCCTGATCCTGGGCTCCCTGGCCAAGCGGCTGGGCGCGGCGGAGACGCCCCCGGAAGCGCGGCGGGACTACCGCGTCATGGAGCGCAACGCCAAACTGCTCCTGGCGCATGTGACCGATCTGCTCGACGTGGCCCGTCTCGACGCCGGGCGCATGGAGCTGCGCTATGCCCGCTGCGACATGGCCCGGCAGGCGCGGTTCATGGCCTCGTGCTTCGAGTCCCTGGCCCGGGAGCGCGGCATAAGCCTCACTGTCGACGCGCCCCGGGCGTTGACGGCCGAAGTCGATGTCGAGAAGGTCCGGCGCATATTGCAAAATCTGCTCTCCAACGCCTTCAAGTTCACACCTGACGGCGGACGTGTGGAAATGCGCCTGGCGCGCACGGACGGGCACTTTCGCCTGACCGTGGCCGACGACGGCCCGGGCATCCCCGACGACCAGAAGCAGGTGGTTTTCGAGCGTTTCCGCCAGCTCGATTCCGGGGAGAACCGCTCACACGGCGGCACGGGGCTGGGCCTTGCCATCGCCAAGGAGTTCGCCCTGCTCCACGGCGGCGATGTGACCCTGACGACGAATCCGGCCGGCGGGGCCGTCTTCACCGTCACCCTGCCCGTGGCCGCTCCGGCCGGGGTCACGGTCCACGACGCGCCGGACGATGGCCGCCCCGAACCTTCTCCACCCATCCCCGCCGCCCCCGCCGACGCCATCACCGCCTCCGCCCGTCCTTCCGAAGAGCGGGCCGGGATGCCGCTGGTCCTTGTCATCGAGGACAACGCGGACATGCGCGACTATTTGCTCGATATCCTCGGCGGTCGGTACCGGACGCTTGCGGCCGTCAACGGACGGGAGGGGCTGGCCGCGGCCAAGGCCCGCCACCCGGACCTGATCGTTTCGGACGTGATGATGCCGGTACTGAGCGGCACGGAAATGGTGCGTGAGCTGCGCCGCGACCCGGCCCTGGACAAGGTGCCTGTGGTCATGCTCACGGCCAAGGCCGACGACACCCTGCGTCGCCGGCTCATCGCCGAGCGGGTCCAGGACTATCTGGTCAAGCCTTTCGACGCCGAGGAACTGCTCGCCCGCATCGGCCGGCTGCTGGCGGATACGGGCCGCCACGCCCAGGACCTCGGCGCCAGCGAGCGGCGTTTCCAGGCCACCTTCGAACTGGCGGCCGTGGGCATCGCCCTGGTCGGCCCGGACGGGCGCTGGTTGCGGGTCAACAACAAATTGTGCGACATCCTGGGCTACCCCTGCGAGGCGCTCCTCGGCATGACCTTTCAGCAGATAACCCACCCGGACGACCTCGATGCCGACATGGGCAAGGTGCGGCAGGTGCTGGCCGGCAACCTCAACACCTATAACCGGGAGAAGCGCTACATCCGCAAGGACGGTTCCTTCGTGTGGGTGAACCTGACCGTGGCCCTGGTCCGGGATGCGGCGGGACAGCCGGACTATTTCATTTCCGTGATCGAGGACATCGACCGCCGCAAGCGCGCCGAGGAGGCCTTGCTGCGCTCCCGGGACGAGCTGGCGCGGGCGGCCGAGCAGGCGAAGCAACTCGCCAGCCGGGCCGAGGCCGCGAGCCTGGCCAAAAGCTCCTTTCTGGCCAACATGAGCCACGAGATCAGGACGCCCCTCAATGGCCTTATGGGCATGATGCAGCTGCTCAAGACCACGGCGCTCGATGACGAGCAGCTGCAGTATGCCGACATGGCCATCCGTTCCGGCGGCCGGCTGACCCGGCTCCTGGGCGACATCCTCGACCTGTCCCGCATCGAGGCCGCGCGCCTGACGCTGCACGTCGCCCCCTTCAGCCTGGCCGACGTTTTTGCCGCCATCACCGAAACCTTCGCCCCGCTGGCCCTGGAAAAGGGGTTGCCGCTCGTCTGCCTGGCCAACCCGGACCTGCCCCGGAACGTCATCGGCGACGAGACGCGGTTGCGCCAGATACTTTTCAACCTCGCCGGCAACGCCATGAAGTTCACCGTCGCCGGCGAAGTGCGGGTGGAGGGCTGGAGCCTGCTGCCGCTGCCGGACGGGCGCGCGCGCCTGCTGTTCGCCGTTTCCGACACGGGCGTCGGCATTCCCGACGACAAGCTCGACGCCGTGGGCGAAGCCTTCACCCAGGTGGAAAGCACCTACACCCGCGACCAACAGGGGGCGGGGCTCGGGCTTGCCATCTGCCGGGAATTGACGCGGCTCATGGGCGGTTCGCTCACCATCGAAAGCGAGCTCGGCGTGGGGACCACCGTCTGGCTCATGCTGCCGTTCGCGCTGCCGCGGGGGGAGTATGTCTCCATCGATGCGCCCATGGACGCGCCGCCCGCGTCCCAGGGAGCCTGCCGGGTGCTCGTGGTCGAGGACGACCAGGTCAACCAGCTGGCGGCCAAGGGTTTGCTCGAAAAAATGGGTTGTACGGTGGATCTGGCCGACGATGGCGAACAGGCGGTGGCGGCTGTCGCGCGGCAGCGCTTCGACTGCGTGTTCATGGATGTCCAGATGCCGGTCCTCGACGGGCTGGAGGCCACCCGGCGCATTCGCCGGGCCGGCCACGCCGGCCTGCCCATCGTGGCCATGACCGCCTATGCCATGGGCGGGGACCGGGAGAAGTGCGAGGCCGCCGGCATGAACGACTACATCGCCAAGCCGGTGGAGCGCCAAAGCCTGGCGCGGGTCCTGCGTCGGGCGCGGCGGATGCGCGCCTGAAACGCGGCGAAGGACGCGGCGGGGCGCTTTGGCGCGGCGGGATCGGAGCCCCGTCGCCTTTTGCCATCAAACTGTAAATCGCCTAGCATAAAAATGTCGCGAAGCAGGTGGCACGTCCCGATCCCCATGGGCCGTCGCCACAAGGAGAACCGTATTATGTCCGCATCGCGCAAACGGAAATTCGAGTTGGTCCTGCCCCGGGTCGAAGCCCTGGCCGCCCTGACCGACCTTACGGCCCAGGCCGCCGAAGGCAATCTGGTCATCGACGGCGAGGTGGTGCCCCTTGAGGACTTCACGAGCCTCAAAATCGCCATCAAGCACCTCGGCGCGTCCTCGCTGCTCAAGGTCAGCCTCAAATATCCGGCCCTGGGCCTGGCCGCGCTGCCGACCCCGGCCGGGGTCGAGGCCGAGGACGCGGCCCGCGAGGCGGCCCTGGCCGGTGCGCCCGAAACCGTGGAGTCCGAAGGCAGGCCGAAATACAAGGGCCTCAAAAAACGCATGAAGCATTTTTTCAAGGCCATCGTGACGTCGCTGCGGGCCGGACTGGTTCCGGATGCCGACAGCCTGGCTGGCTTTATCGCCGACAGTCGGCGGATGACCAGCTATCCCGGCAAGGGCGACGCCTTCTATCCGGCCTACGACGCCGAGGTGGACCGGCTCGAGGCCGCCGCCGCCAGCGGGGACCTCGAGGCCATGACCGCCTCGGTGGCCGCGCTCGATCGCATGAAAAAGGAGTGTCACAGCCGCCATGCCTGATGCATCGACCGTATCGGCCGTAAGCCGCGACAGCGCCCATCCGGGGCCGGAAGAGACCCGTTGCGTCGAAATCGACCTGTCCCGGGTGGACCGGGACGTGACCGAGGAGGACGAGGCCGCTTTCGCCCGCATCAACGACACGCGCCTGTCCCCGGAACAGGTGGACCGCATCGTCAATCCGGCGCGCACCTACCCCCGCCAGGAATACGTGCTGGCCGCTCACTGGCACCCCGAGCACGTGCCCATGGAGCTGCTCAAAAAGCGCATCGACAACCTCTATCCCGGCCGCGTCGACGAGCTCGTCATCCCCACTCAGCACAACGTGCTCCTGGAGTACGACGGCTACCAGGGCGTGGAGGTGGACTGCTATTCCAGCGGCTTCAACCGCAAGGTGCAGCTTCTGCTGCACTTCAAGGGCCTTGACTCGGAACGGGCCGAGGTCCTGTCCTCCATGCTGCGCCACACCCACCGTTACCGCGCCTCCCAGCTTTTCGAGTATGTCGACGCCCTGGCCGAGCCGGTCGGGGAGCAGCGCCGCCAGATCGCGGCCGGCCGCACCAATTCCGACGAGGAGATGGTGGAATTCGTGCGCATCCAGGCCGCCAAGATCAAGGCCCTGCTGCTCATCCACGAAGGCGACATGCCCGAGGACGCCTACAAGAACAAGCTCGTGCGCAACTTCCTCGACACCCTACGCTCCCGTTTCGGCGACCGCATCGTCAACCGGGCCCAGGTTTACGCCAAGGCCGTCAAGGATCTGGTCAAGGAGGCCTTCTCCCTGTCCTATTTCTACCGGGCCTCGGAGATCATCGAGGAAGCCCGGTCGCTCGGGGCCGGCATCGTCATCCCCCACCCGGAACAGTTCTGGCCCATCCTGCTGGCCGATTACGACGTGGACGGCATCGAGGTCTGGAATCCCCAGTCCCAGCAGTACACCGAGTTTTTGATCAACGTCGTCAACCGCCGCAACCGCATGGGCTGGCACGGCAAGCGGCCGCTGCTCATCTTCATGGGCGACGATTGCCACATGAGCGAGAAGACCCGGCCACCGGCGGAGCAGGATACGGAAAAGGCGGCCCGGGAAATCGGCCTCCAGCCGGCCTGGCACGACTTCGCCATCCGCAAGAGTCTCATCATCAACGGGGTGAGCCGGCGCAAGATCATAAACGAGTACCGGTCGCGGCTCGGTCAGCCCTAGCGGTGTCTTTTTGAAATT
This sequence comes from Solidesulfovibrio fructosivorans JJ], assembly GCF_000179555.1. Lineage (NCBI taxonomy): Bacteria > Pseudomonadati > Thermodesulfobacteriota > Desulfovibrionia > Desulfovibrionales > Desulfovibrionaceae > Solidesulfovibrio > Solidesulfovibrio fructosivorans. The sequence goes on along the minus strand of NZ_AECZ01000027.1, from coordinate 40,837 downwards.
CTAATTATTTCAAATTGTTGTCGTCTGGAAGTGGCGGAATTTCTTTCGCGGGCGCGCCGTTTCGGGCCCTGTTTCGGGAGGCGGCGGCGCGGCTGCCGCCAATCCCCTCTTGCAATTGTTCCGGCATGTTGGAATGCTGGAATTTCGTCGTGGGGCCGGCCCGGCCCCCGGGACTGGCCGGACGGCAAGGAGGGGCGGCGTGGATAAGGAATCCCGGTTCAAGTACGAGTCCGTGCAGGATGCCGCGACGCTTAGGCGTTACATGGAGGCGTTGACCGCCGGTTTCGCCGCCGGCGAGTTACGCTTTTCCAGCCGCGAGGGCGAGGTTTGCCTGCACCCGGGCGGCACCATCGGCTTTGTTGTCGAGGCCAAGTCCATGAGCGGGCGCATGAAGCTCAACCTCAAGTTCTCCTGGCGCGAGGACGGCGGGGAAAGCGAGGGGGACGGGGGCCTGACCATCGCCCCGGGCGCGTCGGATTCCTGATCGGCCGACGGGGGGCGTGGTCATGCGCATTCTGGAAGGCATCGAGGAAAATTTTCGTTTCATGGTGCTCGAGGTGTCCAAGCAGGTCTCGAGCGCCCTGCTTGTGGTCGAACGTCCGGACCCGGCGCGCATCAAGCGCATCGAAAGCCGCGACGACTACATCGACAACCTCAAAAGCGTCATCGAAAACGCCTGCTGGGGCCGCATCCACGGTTCGCGCGACATGAGCAAGCGCACCCTGGATCTGGTGCGCGCCGCCAACATCATCAACATCAACCTCGAACGCATCGCCGACTACGCCGTCAACATCGTCTCCCAGGTCCAGTACCTGACCGATCCCAACTTCATCCGGCGCTACGAATACCGCGATCCCTTCGTGGACGTGGACAAGGCCCTCGGGCTGGTCTACCCGGCGCTCACCCGCCAGGACGTGCGTCTGGCGCTGAATATCTGCCGGGCGGAATTCTCCCTGGACAACCGGTTCAAGGCCGCCTTCGACGCCATCCTGGCCGACCTGCGCCGGGGGGAATCGCCGGAAAATTCCATCTCGAGCTTCAACATTTTCCGCTATCTCGAGCGCATGGGCGACGCCCTGCTCAATATCGGCGAGGCCGTCATTTTCGCCGCCCTCGGCGAGAAGCTCAAAATCCATCAATACCAGGCCTTGCAGGATTCCCTGGCCCACGGCGGCGTGGACATGCCGCTTTCCGCCGGCGATTTCAGCTCCATCTGGGGCACCCGGTCGGGCTGCCGCATCGGCCGGGTCCAGGAGGAGCAAGGCCCACGCTCCAAGGGCGTGCTCTTCAAGGAGGGCAACGCCGACAAACTGGCCAAGGAAAAGGAGAATATCGAGCGCTGGCAGCGGCTTTTGCCGGGACTTCCGCCCAACATCCAGGCCTTTCAGACCGACGGCGAATCGGCCTCCATGCTGCTCGAGTACCTGGGCGGCTGCAACCTCCAGGAAGTGGTGCTGACCGCCGACCGGGAGGTGGTGGAAAACGCCTGCTTCCTGGTCACCCAGACCGTGGGCGGCATCTGGGAACAGACGCTTTCCCGCCAGCCTGTGGCCCCGGATTTCATGGGCCAGATGCGCGCCCGCCTGGACGACGTCTTTCGCCTCTATCCCGGCTTCGCCGCCGGTCCCAAGCGCCTTTGCGGCGTGGACATCCCGGGCCTTTCCGAACTGCTCGCCGCCGCCGAGGACGCCGAAGCGGGCCTTGCCGCCCCCTTTCGCGTGTTTTTGCACGGCGACTTCAACCTCAACAACATCGTCTACGACCACACCGCCCAGCGCATCCACTACATCGACCTGCACCGTTCCCGGGAAGGGGACTACGTCCAGGACACGGCCGTGTTCCTGGCTTCCAATTTCCGCCTGCCCGTGTTCGAGACGGCGCTGCGCGACCGGCTGTCGCTGGTCATGCGGCGGTTTTTGGAATTCGCCCGCACCTTCGCCGTCGAACAGGGCGATGCGCTCTTCGAGGCGCGGCTGGTCTTCGGCGTGGCCAGGGCCCTGGCCACCTCGGCCCGGTTCGAGATGAACCGGCCCTTTGCCCAGGAACTGTTCCTGCGCGGCGTGTATTTGCTCACCCGCGCCGCCGGCCACGCCGGCCGCCCCTTCGAAGAACTCACCTTCCCCGACGCTGTGCTCGTGTATTGAGGGGAAGTAAGGAAAGAAAAGTGCGAGAGGGGAAACCCTTTGAAAAGGGTTCTCCCCTCTCGCGCTCTCCCTTTCCTAAACTTTCTCCTGTTGCGAGAGTCGATTAGATAACCTGCTGTTCCCTGTAGGAGTCTTTGGAAAGGGGGCCCGGGGGGAGAACCTTTTGTAAGACAAGGTTTCCCCTCGGCGCATATTTCTCCAAAGTCTTCTCCTCCCTTCATGCAACAAACGGCTTGCGGCAGATGCGGCAGGGGCCGGGGGGCAGGGCTTTGCCGAAGCCGGCCCGGAAGGCGGCGTATTTGGGTTCGCGCCAGATGCGGGCGAGCGTGGTTTGCCCCACGTTGCCGAACGACAGGCGGCTGCCGGCGGCGGGGTGCGGGGGCTGGATCGGCAGGGCCGTGAACACGCACGGGCAAACGTCGCCCCGGGCGTCCACCACCAGCGAGGCTTGGGGGTTTTCCGGACACGAGGCGCGTCGCGAAAGCGATGGCGGCCGGCAATGCAGCCGGATGCCGCTTTGTCGCAGCGTTGCGGCGGCGCTGCTGATGCGGGCGCGAAAGGCTTCCTGTTCGGCCGCGTCCATGGGCAGCAGGGCTTCGTTGGCCAATGCGGGGTTCGGCACGTAATCGAGGCTGCTGACCACCACCTGGGCCACGCCGCGTTCGGCGAGAAGCGGAGGCAGGGCTTCGAGGTCCGCCGTGTCGGCGCGCAGGAGAAGGTAGGCGATATGCACTTCGGGCTTGGCGCTATTCGCCGCCGCCTTGGCCTCGGCCAGCGCCTCCAGGGCGGCCATGACCCGGTCGAAGGGCGCGCCGGGACGCAGCCTGTCGTGGCGCGCCCGGATCCCGGCCAGGGACAGGGCGATGACCTCAAGCCCCGAGGCGACGAGGGTTTTGGCCATGGCGGCGTCGATCAGGACGCCGTTGGAGGTGGTCCCGGCGCGCATCCCGGCCGCCGACACCTCACGAACCATGTCCGGCAGGCGGGGATGCAGCAGCGGTTCGCCCCATCCCTGGAGGTGGACATACGGGGTGGCGAGCTGCGGCAGAAGCCGTCGGAAAAGGGCCCAATCCAGATCCGCGTCGCGCCAGGCGGTCCTGGCTGTCGTTCGCGGGCAGTAGCCGCAGCGCGCGTTGCAGCGCGTGGTGACCTCGATCTGCACCCAGTCCAAACGCGGCGTCGCAAAAAGACGGCGTAAAAGGTTCATAGCCAAATCTATCACTCCCAGCGGGGCAAATCCACAAGGCAACGGCAGTCCTGTCGACCCTCGACCGTTTCCCGCATCTTCTTGGCGACCTGATCCCCTCCCCGTAGGAAAACGACGCATCTTTGAGGCGGGGTTGTTTTTTTTCTTGCACTGGCGACGTGGAGGTGTAGTGTGATCTAGCCTGGCCATGAAACGTGTTGTTATAAAAAACTATTTACAGGGGGCAACTATGTTGAACAAGAAATTTTTCATCTCGTTGGCAACTGTGTGTGTTTTTGTGTGGATGATGGCGACTGTTTCCATGGCCTTTGCCCAAACGGGGGCGCCTGCTGGCGCGCAAGGTGCTGTGGCGGGCGGTGCGGCGGGCGGTGCGGCCGCTCAGAGCGTGACGAACAATGTGGCTGTGGCGCAAGGCGTCGCCACGGCATGGGGCGACTCCGCGGCGGTTGGCGCGAACTTCAATTTCGGCAATCCCGCCACGACCAGCACGGTTGGCCTGCCGCAACAGGTGCAGGGCGCCATCATGCTCGGCGAATACGAAGCCTTTATCATGGCGCTGCAGGCTCTTCAGTTCTAGGTTCGAAACGCGTTGCGAGTTCGTTGCGAAAGGAGCCCCGGCATTGCGGGGCTCCTTTTTCGTGTCCGGCCGCATTCAAAAATCACGCATTGTCTTAGGCTTGGCTTCTGGGCGCAACCTGATACGGTCTTTCCCAGAGGAGACAAGGAGGCACCCATGCAGGCATTGATGGCCAAGGGCGGCCTTTCGCCCGACGCGTCGGGAGCGTTTTTTCTGGCCGAGGTCCCGGACCCGGTTCCCGGGCGGTGGGACCTGCTCGTGCGGGTGGCGGCGGTTTCCGTCAATCCCGTGGACACCAAGGTGCACGCGCGCCTGGCTTCGGGCGGGGAGCGGATCCTCGGCTACGACGCCGTGGGAACGGTGGCGGCCGTGGGCGAGGCCGTAACCGGTTTCGCGCCGGGCGACCGGGTGTATTACGCCGGGGACGCCACCCGGCCGGGCACCGACGCCACGCTTCATCTGGTGGACGCGCGCATCGCGGCCAAGGCCCCGCAGACCCTGGACGACGCGGCGGCCGCGGCCATGCCGCTGACCAGCCTTACCGCCTACGAGGCTCTGTTCGATCGTCTGGGCCTGACCGATGCGGCCAGGACCAACGCCGGTCGCGAGGTGCTTGTGCTCGGCGGGGCCGGCGGGGTGGGCTCCATGGCCATCCAGCTCGCCGTATGGGCCGGGGCGCGGGTGATCGCCACGGCTTCGCGGTCGGAGTCCGCCGCCTGGTGTCGCGAACTGGGCGCGCACCTGGTGCTCGACCACTCCAAGGACATGCCCGCCGCCTTGCGTTCCGCCGGCATCACGGATGTGGGCGCGATTTTTTGCACCACCCACATGGAGGCCCACTGGCGGGCCATGGCCGCCATGATCGCGCCCCAGGGCGCGCTGTGCCTGATCGACGATCCGTCGGGGCCGCTCGACATCACGGTCTTCAAATCGAAATGCGCCAGCATCCGCTGGGAATTCATGTTCGCCCGGTCCATGTACAAGACCCCGGACATGGCCCGGCAAGGCGCTATTTTGGCCCGGGTGGCGGCGCTTCTGGATTCCGGCGTCGTGCGGCCGACATTGGGGAAGACCCGGCACGGCCTGGATCCGGCCGTTTTCGCCGAAGCGCACCTTGCCCAGCGTTCCGGCCGCATGGTCGGCAAGCAGGTGGTGGTGTTTTAAGCGGCGGGCAAAAGACGGCGCGAGAAGGGGAATCCCGGTAAAAAGGGTTTTCCCTTCCCGCGCCGTCCTCGTTTTAAGCTTTCGGAGGCTGGCCCTACGGTGCTTTCTCGTCTGTGGAGAAGGTGAACCGCGTGCCCACGCTGCTGATAAGAAATCGTTCCGGCATGGCCTGGGCCATGGCCGCGGTGGCCGTAAACCCCGTGCAGTGCATGGGGATGAGATAACGCGGTCCCAATTCCCGCAGCGCCGCCGCCGTCGGCCCGACCACGCCAGCAAAGGCCGGCCCCGTCAGATGGAAGCCGCCCACGACGGCGTGGACCGTCTCCACGCCCGTCACTTTTCGGGCGTAGCGCACGGTGTTGACGATGCCGGCATGGGCGCAGCCGCTTATGACCACCAGCCCCTTGTCCCGCACGTGCAGCACGATGGCCTGGTCGTCGCGGAAGGGATCGGGGCCCCAGGCGCCGTCGGTTTCGATCTCGGCCATGGGAAAGCCCTTTTCGAAATCCGTGGCGCGTTCGACCTCGCCGAGCGTCAGCAGCATGTCCGAAAACCATGTTGCGGGTCCGGCCTCGGTGACGATGTTCGCGCCGGCCGCCCGAAGCGCCGCGGCGTCAAGCGACGGCAGCTCCGGCTGCGGCCCCTTGCCGGGAATGTTGAGCCGCCGGCGGCAATAGGCCCCGGGATGCGAAATGAGGTCGCAGCCCGCCTTGCGCCTGGCCAGGAGTTCCAGCAGGCCGCCGGTATGGTCCATGTGGCCGTGGCTGAGGATGATGGCCTCGATGTCATCCGGGGAAACGCCGAGGCTGCCCATGTTGCGCAGCAGGGTCAGCGCGCTGAGTCCCGTATCCAGCAGCACCGTATGGCGTTCGCCGCCGCCTTCGAAGGTGACGCACAGCGACAGGCCGTGCTCCGCCACCGGATTGTCGGTCCAGGACAGGATCGGGCGGTGCGCGACCCCACCCGTGTCGGGCAGGAAATGGTCGAGGGAGTTGTCGATGAGGACCGTGACCGAAACGCTGTCCGTTTGGCGCAGACTGGTTGTCGTCATTTGCCGACCTCCTGGCGGATGTTGCGGTGCGTGATCGTTGGAATGCCGAAAAAATTGTGGTCGGGGAGCCGCATGAAGTCAAGGGACAGGCTTGCCTCAACCCCGCGACCGCTATAGAACGACTGGAATCGGCGGGATGCGTCCATCGTGGGCGCGGTTGCCTGCCGCTTGGCGCGGCCTGCGCGGGCGGTCCGCTTTCGACTTTTCCCGGGGATGCGGCGCATGGGCAACGGCCTGACGCAACGCTTCAGACTGCTGGTTTTGTCGCTGGCCCTGGCGGCCGTTCTGGTGTTGCCCGCGGCCTGGGTCTTGTGGCGCAGTGAAAACGCCCGTCTCGTCGAGGAGACCCGGGCCAATGCCCTGGCCCATCTCGGCGACGCGCGTCTGAGCCTGCAATCGGCCCTGACCGCAAGACTCACGTTGCTGCGCGCCATCGCCGCCTATGCCGCCAGCCACCCCGATCTCACGGACGAGCAGTTCGGGGACTTCGCGGCCGGGCTCATGGATGGCGTGTCCGACATCCGCTCCCTCCAGCTCGCCCGCGACGCCGTGGTGAGCCACGTCTTTCCGCGAACCAGCAACGCCGGCATCCTGGGCCTGTCCCTGCGCCGGGACCTGCCGCCCTCCCAGCGCGAAGCCCTGTCGCGCACTCTGGAAAACGGCCGGACCGCCATCGACGGACCCGAAAAACTGCTCCAGGGCGGGTGTGGCATCATCGCCCGGACCCCCGTCTTTTTGCTTGGCGGGCCCCGGCTCCCCGGCCGCATGTGGGGCGTGGCCACCATCACCATCGACGCGGACGCGTTTTTCCACGATGTCGCGGTGCAGCGTGGGGACGATATCCGTCTGGCCATCCGTCTGGCCGGCAACGGCGCAATGGTTTACGGCGACCAGGCGATCTTCGCGGACAACCCCGTCACCGTGGAGATGGCCGTTCCCGGCGGGATGTGGCGGCTTGCCGCCGTCCCCGAGGGCGGCTGGAAGCCCCTGCGGCCTCTGATGCCTTTGCTTGTGGGGGCGGGCGCCGTCTGGCTGGCGCTTTGGGGGGCCTTTTTCGGCTTTCTGTCCTGGCCGGCCCGGCTGGCCCGGGCCGTCGGCGTGGCCACCGCCGCCCTGGACGCGGCCAAGACCGGTCTGGAACGCACCGTGGCCGCGCGCACCAGCGAACTTGTGGCGGCCAACGAGGCGCTCAGGCGCGGCGAGAGCCGCTATCGCGCCTTTATCGACGCCACCAGCGACATGGCCTTTTTGAAGGACGCCGAGTTGCGCCATCTGGTCATCAACAACAAACTGGCCGAGTTCATGGGAAAGGCTTCCGGAGACGCCATCGGCCGCACCGACTTCGAGTTGATGCCGCCCGAACTCGCCGCCCGCTGCCACGAATCCGACGTGGCCGCCCGGGACGGCCGCGACATCGTGACCATGATCGAAACCCTGGGCGATCGCACCTTCGAGGTCCGCAAATTTCCCGTGCCCCTGGGCGAGGGAAAGATGGGCGTGGGCGGCTACATCCGTGACATCGGCGACCGGCTGCGGGCGGAGCAGGCCTTGCGCCAAAGCGAGGAAGTCCTGCGCAACCTTTACGAAAACGCGCCGGTGGGCATTTTCACCTCCACCCCCGACGGCCGCTACGTCAAGGTCAACGGCTATCTGGCCCGAATGTACGGCTACCCCGATCCCGAAGCCATGCTGGCCGAAGTGGCCAACATCCGGGACCAGGTCTACTTCGATCCCGACGAACGGGATTCCATGCTCGATACGCTCAAAAAGCGCGACCACCTCTCCAACTACGAAGTCCGTCGCCTGACGCGTACCGGGAACCTCATCTGGGTCTCGCTCAACATCCGGGCCGTGTGCGACAAATCCGGGGCCATCGCCCACCTCGAAGGCTTTTGCACGGACATCACCCAGCGCAAACAGGCCGAAACCGTCCTGGCCGACCAGGAACGGCAACTGCGCGTCATTTTCGACAACTCGCCTCTTGGCCAGGTTTTTTTTGACGCCACCGGCACCGTGGTGAGCTGCAACAAGCGGCACCTCGAAATCATGGGCATCACGTCGGACAACATCATCGGGGTCAACCTCGTTGCGCTGCTGCCCATTTTGTTTAAGGAAGCCCTGGTCCGGGCCCTGGCCGGGGAACTGTCCAGGGCCGAAGGCCCCTATTCGTCCGTGCTCGGCGGACGAAATCTGTACCTCCGGGCCATTTTCAGCCCGGTCGAGACCGGCACCGCGCCCACCCCGGTCATCGCCTCCATCGAGAACATCACCGAGGAACGCAAAAAGGACGCCACGCTGCGCCTGCTGTGGGCGGCCGTGGAACAGTCCCCGGCCTCCATCGCCATTACCGACCTCCAGGGGACCATCGAATACGTCAATCCCCATTTTTCCACCCTGACCGGGTACACTCCGGACGAGGCGAAAGGCAAAAATCCCAGGATCCTCAAAAGCGGCGTCCATCCCGAAGCGTTTTATAGGGACCTGTGGGACACGCTTCTGGCGGGCAGGGTCTGGCGCGGCGAACTTTGCAACCGCAAGAAAAACGGCGAGCTGTATTGGGAAGCCTCCTCCATATCGCCCGTGCGCGACGAACAGGGCGAAATAAGCCATTTCGTGGCCGTCAAGGAGGACATCACCCGGCAGCGGGAAAGCAAGGAACGCCTGCGCCAGCTCATGGGCGAATTCGAGGCCATCTTCAACGCCTCGTCGGTGGGCATCGTCCACCTCGGCCCGGACGATACGGTGGTGCGCGTCAACCGTCGTTTCGCCGAACTCTTCGGCATCCCCGCCGAGGAACTGGCCGGCAAGGGCCTGGCCGGGGTCCATGAAAGCATCCCTCGACTGCGGGCCTTTCGCCGGGAACAACTGGCCCTGGTCGCCGCCGGAAAGGAAGTGCATTTCGAAGAGCGCTTCCACGACAGGGGCGGCCACTCGTTTTGGTGTTCCGTCGACGGGCGGCGCATCGACGTCGCCAACCCCGCCTCAGGCTCCATCTGGACTTTCGACGACATTTCGGCGCGCAAGGAACTGGAACGCGTGCGCGAAGACGTGGAGCGCATCATGCGCCACGACCTTAAGGCGCCGCTCAACAGCATCGTCAACCTGCCGGAAATTGTCGCCGTGGTCGGGCCGGTCACCGACGACCAACGCGAGTTGCTAAGTGAAATCGAGCAGTCCGGCCATGCAATGCTCGAGCAGATCGAACTGTCCCTGGACCTCTATAAGATGGAAACGGGAACCTACGTCCTGCAGGCTCAGCGGATCGATCTCGCCCGCATCGTCGCCGGCGTCGTGTCCATGCTCGAACCCACGGCCAAGGCCAAGGGCGTCGACGTGACCCTCCGGTCGCCCGAGGAGCTCTTTATCACCGGCAGCGCCCTGCTGTGCCAGACCATTGCCGCCAACCTCGTGAAAAACGCCATCGAGGCCGAGACCTCCGGCCACGCCGTGACCGTTAGCCTCGCCGAAAAGGACGGCCGCGCTTTGCTGACCGTCCAAAACCCCACGCCCGTGCCTCCGGAGCTCATCCCCGTCTTTTTCGAAAAATACGCCACCAGCGGCAAAAATGGCGGCAGCGGGCTCGGCACCTACTCCGCGCGCCTCATGACCCGCAGCCAGCGCGGCGAGATCTCCATGGAATCCACCCCCGACGCCGGCACGATCGTCACCGTCAGTCTGCCTGTCACTTAAACCGCTGGGGCGCTGCCCCAGGCCCCGCCGAGGGGCCATGGGCCCCCCGGACCCCCCGTCCGGTGTGCTTTGGTCGGCCGGGGGAGGGGGTGGCTGGCGGCAAGACGGAGAGGGAGAAGATGGCGGCGGAATTTGTCGGGACGGTGCCGCCGCTTCGCGGCAGGCTCGTCCCAAGCAAATTCCGCCGCCACCACGCCGGTCGCCCCAAAGGGGCGACATGGAAGGCCCTTGCTTGTGTTTTTTTAATGCGGCGCTTCGCCGCTGGCGATCTTGTCGCCGCAATCGCGTCCGGCGTCGAGGCGCTTTAGCGCCTCGTGCCGCCGGGCCGATTGCGGCGACAAACATCCGGTCTCCCGCCCCCAAAGCCCCCCCTCATGCACGACACATACCCGGTAAAAGTTTTTTGGAGGGGTCCAGGGGGACCTTTTTTTCAAAAAAGGTCCCCCTGGCCGCCGGAGGCCCTCATGCCTATTCCCCCTCCCCATCGCCCTGACTCAAAATTCGTCGCAGCGTGTCTTTAGTGATGCCGAGTTCCCGGCAGGCTTCCATGCGTTTGTCGTCGTGGCGGGCCAGGGCGTGTTTGGCGGCCTGGTATTTGATGGCGCGCATGGTCCGGGGGGCGGCGTCGGTGGCGTGTTGGGGGTGGCTGGGGGCGGGGCGCAGGTAATCGGGCAGGTGTTCGGGGCCGATGCGGCCGTGGGAGCAGAGGATGAAGGCGTATTCCAGGATATTTTGCAGTTCCCGGACGTTGCCGGGGTAGTCGTGGCGCAGGAGAATGCGCATGGCGGCGTCGGTCAGGCCGCCGACGGCTTTTTCCTGGCGCAGGTTGAGGCGTTCGATGAAGGTGGCGACGAGCAGGGGGATATCTTCGGGGCGTTCGCGCAAGGGCGGCAGGACGATGCGGGCCACGCCCAGGCGGTAGAAGAGGTCGCGGCGGAAGGTGCCTTCCCGGGCCATGGCTTCGAGGTCGCGGTTGGTGGCGGCGACGATGCGCGCGTCGGCGGGGAGCGTGGTATCCGACCCCAGGGGCTCGTAGACGCGTTCCTGGAGCACGCGCAGGAGTTTGACCTGGAGCGGCGGGGGCATTTCGCCCACTTCGTCGAGGAAGAGCGTCCCGCCGGTGGCCAGGGCGAAGCGGCCTTTGCGGGCGGTTTTGGCGTCGGTGAAGGCGCCTTGGGCGTGGCCGAAGAGTTCGGATTCGAGCAGTTCGCCGGGGATGGCCCCGCAGTTGACGGCGATGAAGGGGCCGTTTTTCCGGTCGGAGAGGTTGTGCAGGGCCCGGGCGAAGAGTTCCTTGCCGGTGCCGGATTCGCCGAGGAGCAGGGCGGTGGTGCCGCTTTGGGCGATGCGGGGGAGCAGGTCGAGGTGCCGGGCCATTTCCCGGTTTTTGGTGACGATGTCCTCCAGGGTGCGCACGCCTTCGAGTTCCTTGCGCAGCCTGGTCAGGTCGGAGATGTCGCGGAAGGTTTCCACGCCGCCGACGATGCGGCCGGTGGCGTCGCGAAGGGGCGCGGCGCTGATGCTGACCCAGACTTTTGTGCCGTCCGGGCGCACGATGAAGATCGACTGGTCGGAGAGGGTGGTGTCGGCCTTGATGCATTGCCCCAGGGCGCAGGCCCCGTCGCAAAGGCTCGAGTGGAAGACCTCCCAGCATTTGCGTCCCAGCGCCTCGGCCGGGGGGATGCCGGCGATTTTTCCGGCGGCCCGGTTGAAAAAGGTGATGGTGAAGTCCGTGTCCACGGTGAAGACGCCGTCGGCCAGGGACTCCATGATGGATTCGCAGGGGATGTCGCGCGGCAGGGCCATGGGGGTCTATAGCCCAGGCCGGGCCGGGTGTAAAAGCGGGGGGGGGGACGTCTTGACTTCGCCGGCGCGGGACCGGATAACCGGGCGAAAAGACGGGGTTGCGCGCGACGCGTGCCCCGATATGACCGGAGGTGGTTCATGGCCGAGCCGGCCGCGACCAAGGAACGCATGCTGATGATCGGCACGCCGTGCTACAACGGCAACGTGACGGTCAACTATCTACGCTCGGTGATCCCCGCCATCGGGGTTCTGGAGCGCAACGGCGTGCGCACGGGCATGCTCACCCCGTCCCACGAGAGTCTCATCACCCGGGCGCGCAATCTGGTGGCCAACGAGTTTATGCGCCAGGAGGAATTCACGCACCTGCTTTTCATCGATGCGGACATCGGCTTTTCCCCGGATCTGCCCTGGAAGTATCTGGAAGCGGACAAGGACGTGGTGTGCGGCATTTATCCGGTCAAGAACCTGGATGTGGAGAAGCTTCGCACCATCAAGGGCAACGTGCTCATGCGCGTGGCCCAGGCGGCCTCGCTGCATTATGCGGTGAAGCTCAAGCCCGGCGGCCGTCCCGAGCCCGGGACCGGGCTTTTGCCCGTGGAGTACGGGGCCACGGGGTTCATGCTGATACGGCGCGAGGTGTTCATGCGTCTGGCCGAGGCCTATCCCGAGCTGGCCTACGATTACGCCTACACCAACGACGACCACGTGAACAACGTGGCGTTTTTCGAGACGGCCATCGACCCGGCGACCAGGGATTACCTTCCCGAGGATTACGCCTTTTGCAAACGCTGGACGGATATCGGCGGCGAGATCTACGCCGACGTGCACAGCGTGTTCACCCACGTGGGCACCTACGAGTACACGGGCAATTTCACGGCCTTTCTCACCCACCTGGGCCCGCCGGACAAGTAGGGGAGGGGACTGATCCCGCCCCGGCCGTGAGCGCCTTTTCCCTTTTGGCGATATCGGCTAAGTTTGCGTCGCGGTCCCGGACGCCGGGTCCCGGCCCGCTTCCCGCCCTCCCTTTTGCGCCCGACCGGGGATGCCCCATGCGCCTGACCGACGCCGACCTGCTGGCCGAACTGGACAAGCCCGAATTCGCCGCCGCGCGAGGGGCCTTCGTCAGCCGCCGCTACGCCAAGGGCCGGCAGGTCTTTTCCCCGCGCGAATCCCGCAACAGCCTCTTCATCGTGGCCAAGGGCCGGGCCAGGGTCTACCTGGCCTACAAGGACAAGGAATTCACCATGGCCATCCTCGACGTCGGCGACGTCTACACCACGCATACGCGCGCCCATGTCGAGGCCCTGGACGACCTGGAACTGCTGGAAGCCGACGTCGCCGTCGTGCGCCGGTTTTTCACCTCCATGCCGGCTCTGGCCACAGCCATGGTCAAGGTGCTCGGGGACCTGCTCTCCCACGCTTTTTCGGTCATCGACGGCCTGGCTTTCCACGACGTGCGCCGCCGGCTCCTCCTGCTGCTGCTCCACGAAGCCGGGCAGGCCCCGGTGGAAGAGGATTCCATGCGCTGCTTCGCCCATGGGCTGAGTATCGAACAGCTGGCCACCATCGTGGGTTCCTCGCGCCAGACCGTGTCTTCCCTCTTAAACGGCTTCGAGCGCGACGGCGTCATTACGCTACGCGCCCGGGGCGTGATCTGCGTGCCGGACATCACGGCCCTGCAAGCCCTGGCCGAGGCCTGATTTTCCCGGGCCATCCGTTTCATGCCGTGCCCGGTTCCGAGGGCGCGGCGTGTCGCTTTGTCGCGCCTGACATGCCGGGGATATTTTTTCAGGTGCGCCCGGGAATTTGTCAGCTGCCTGACAGACACCGTTTTGACAAAAAAAGTAATTTCGACCACGAAAAGATCAACGGCCGGGCGGCTTGGGCCGACGGCCGGACAGCGGAGGACGGCATGGACATGGAACAGCGATCCGTTTTCCCGGGCGAGACCGTGATCACGGCCGGCGGCGGCATGCCGGACAAGCTTGGCAAGGCCCTTTCCATCGGCATGGTGCGCGGGCTGGTCGGCTTCGTCGACGGCGACGCGCCGGAAGGCGGGGCCGGCGGCGTTTTGGCCGGGCTGGCTCGGGAACTCATTCGCCAGGATATTCTGGTGCTCGCCGCGGGCGACGCCGCATGCGCCATGGGGCAGGCCGGGCTGCTCGCGCCCTCCGGCGTCGCGGAGGCCGGTTCGGGGCTGGCGGATTTTTGCGACCACCTGGGCATTTCCCCGGTGCTGCGTATGGACGAGGGGCCGGACGGCGCATCGGTTCTGGACTTTTTTACCGCCCTGGCGGCGGCGCTTGACGTGGAAATCGCCGATCTGCCGGCGGCCGCCAGTCTCGCGGCGGGTGTCGGGGGCCAGGCCATGGCCGGCGGTCTGGCCGCCGCACTTTCCCGCGCCGGGGTGTCGGCCGTTTCCGGGGCGGCGTCCCTGGTCGGCCCCGATCCGGCCAAGGCGGCCGAGGCCATAAGCGAACACATCAAGGCCAAGCGTCTGGCTCTTGGCCTCAACGACCGCTTCGACGGCTCCGTGTATTCCTGAGAGATCGCCTGGCGTGCGATGCCTCGCCCGGCAAACGGCCCTCGGCGAGGGCGGGTCCGACCCTCCGGCCTTGCTTTGGCGCAAAATCGGGCCTCGGCGGGCGTTGTCTTGGATGATTCGCGAAACGATCGTTCGCAAAAAAAGCGGCCGGCGTCCGTCCATGTGCTTGGACGGACGCCGGCCGTGGCGGTTAGTTCTTGATGATGCGCTTGTAGAAGATGAACCCGATCAGGGCCAAAACAACAAGTGCGCCGGCGATGGTCATCAAATCGTCCATGCTCATGTCCGACTCCCGGGGATCTCCCCAAGTAGCCAGCGGGCGGCTGCCGTCGTCCACCGGGTTTGCGTCCGGTGATCTCGCGTGGCGCGGCCTGGACAGGCTGGCGCGGTCCTTGTCGCTGCACGGCAAGGGGCCGGTGGCCGGTCATGACGTCCGGGTCACAGATCAAGCATGCGTCGCGATGGCGTATCCCCAATCCTCAAACGTGACGCGAGGGGCGTTCGTTGTCGCGTTGCCAGTTTTCCAGGGCCTGCCATACTCCCCGTCCCCGGTTTTCCCGCTTTTGGGCGGCCCGTTTTACGGACCATCCCCGTGTCACCTGACTGGCTGCAGCCGTTTCGTGCATGTTGGAGCGGGACTTTCCTTTGGGGTAACGCCGCCATTCCTGGATGGCAAGAGGAAATAGGGAATTTTTTCACGTAAAAACTTTTAGGTGTGTTGCAATATGTAACATACTTGTCGACTGACTGGTCAGTCGGGACAGCAACGCCACTGTTGTAACGCATATCGGCGTGATTGCCACACGTGTATCGCGCCGATGCTGTGTTGGTTATACTTGCCGCATGCGCGACGTTGTGGCGGTTGTGAACGAAAAGAAACACCATGACCCTGTCACGACGGCAGCGAGCACGTGCGGGACAAGTTCAAAAACCATCCGTGACCCGTTTGGGGCCTGCCGGCGCGGGAGCGGGTTTCGCCCGCCCGTTCCCGCGCCGTTGCGATGGCCTATGCTAGGCCGCTTCCCGTTGCGTCTCCAGGGCGGCAAGGCCCGCTTGTCCTTTTTGCGGCAGCCGGCGGGTGAGCCAGCCGGAACAGCCGGCGCTGCAAAGTCCCCAAAGCGAAATCCAGGACAGGCCGAAGAGCCAGAAAAAGCTGTAGCAAAGCGCCCACTGCCAGCCGAACACCCCGGGCCGCCGGCGATGGTAGACCACGGCCGGGACGACCGCCGCCAGGGCGCAGCTGACCACGGCGGCTTGGGCCATGGCCAGGGGGGAGAGCAGAAAGCACAGCACGAGGGCCACCTTGAACGCCTCGGTCAGGGGCAGAAAAACAAGCTCCACCGTGCCGGCCAGGCGCAACCAGCCCGCGCCGGCGTCGCCCCGGCGAAGCGGCCGGAAAAGATAGCGCGCCATCACCAGGCTCTCGCGCACGTTGCTGCGGGCCCAGCGCAAAAGCATCCGGCACAGTCCCCGGTATTTTTCGGGCAGCGTGGTGAACACCACGGCCTCGTGCTGGTAGACGACCCGGTAGCCCTTGGCCAGCACGATGTTGGATAACGCCCGGTCCTCGCCGATGTTGGCCGGCCGGCCGAGGAAGGACTGATTGGCCCAGGCGGCCAGTTCCGGGGTGAGGACCGAAGCCCGGTAGGCGGCCAGCGCCCCGGGCGTGCAAAGCACCCCGCCGTAGACGCTCTGGCCGCGCCGCAGGAAATCGAAGGACAGGGTGAAGGACACCTCCAGCATTTTGGGGATGGGACCGCAGGCTGCGAGGTTGAGCACGCGGACGTTGCCGGCCACGGCGCCGACCTTTGGCGAAGCGGCCAGGGGGGAGAGCAGGTGGCGCAGGGTGTCGGGCTTTATCTCCGAGTCCGAATCGATGGTGACGAAGGCCTCCTCGTCCGCGCCGGCAAGGCCCGCGAGCAGGGCATGGCGCTTGCCGCCGTTGCGCGCCAGGCGCAAAAGCCGCACCCGGTCCGGGAATTCCGCCGCGCCCCGCGCCATCCACTGCCAGGTGTCGTCGCGGGAGCCGTCGTCCACGCACACCACCCGCATCTTGCCCGACGGGTAGTCGCTGGCCATGACCGAGCGGATGGTGGAAAGCACCTGGGCGCCTTCGTTGTAGGCCGGAATGACGATGCGGACCGTGGGCAGGGCCGCGTCCGGGGCGGGGGGGAAGGCGTGGTAGCGGCTGGCCAGCCACATGCGCCAGGCCAGAAGCAGGGCGGTCACCGGGGCCAGGGCCAGGCCCAGGTCGCCGTAGACGACGAGCAGATCGCTTTCGAGAAAGGCGGCCATGTACTCCTGGTCCCGAAGCGCCGCGCAGGCGGCCGTGCCGCCGGCGGTCATGGTGGTGAGGAGGGTGAGGCCGTAGAGCCAGTCGACGACTGTAACACGCTTGAAAAGTGAGTTTTTCATAAGGGATCGCAACGGGTTGCATGGTGGGTGCGCCGGGCGGCGCGGGAAGATTCAGTGTCCCTGTAGAAAGGAACGGGGGGAAAGGCGAGTTACAGTTTGGATGGATTCTTTCAAGGGTGAAAGAAGGGAGACTGCCGTGTTGCCGGCGCGGCGCGGATGTCCTAGGGAGGATGGCATGGGCTTGGATTTGTTGTCGCAAGTCGCTCCGTGTCCGCAACCGAAACGTCCGAGGTGCGCCATGCCCGATACGGACAGCCCCGCTTCCCTGCTCGCCCTTTCCGACGTCTATTGGAAAACCTGCGCCCTGCACGCCGGGGCCATGCTCGACGTGTTTTCGGCCATCGGCGACGCGGCCCTGACCCCGGCCGAGATCGCCGCCGCCCGCGCCTGCGATCCGCGCGCCATGGGCATGCTCGTCAGGGCCCTGGCCGCCATGGGGCTGCTCGTCGGAACGGACGGCCGCTACCGGCAGACGGCGCAGGCCAGGACGTTTTTGGACAAGCGTTCCCCGCGCTACGTCGGCTCGATCATCCGCCACCATCACCGGATTATGGCCGCCTGGGCCGGGTTGCCCGGGTCCATCCGCACTGGCGGGCCGCAAGAGCGGCCCATGGACGCGGCGCGGGAGGCCGGCGACCGTGAGGATTTCCTCATGGGCATGTTCAACCTGGCCATGGCCATCGCGCCGGGGCTCGCCGCCTCCATCGACCTGTCGGGACGCGGGCGGCTGGTGGACGTGGGCGGCGGGCCGGGGACCTATGCCGTGCATTTCTGCCTGGCAAATCCGGGGCTGCGGGCCTCGGTGTTCGACCTGCCCGCCTCGGAGGAGTTCGCCGATGCGGTGCGCCGGCGTTTCGGCGTGGCCGACCGGGTGGATTTCGTGCCCGGCGACTATCTGTGTGATCCCATCCCGGGCGGCTATGACGCGGCCTGGCTGTCCCAGATTTTCCATGCCGAGGACCGGGCGGGCTGCCTGACGATCCTCAAAAAGACGGTGGCCGCCCTCGAACCCGGCGGGCTGGTCTTCATCCACGAGTTCATGCTCGACGACGCCGGCGACGGGCCGGAATTCGCGACGCTTTTCGCGCTCAACATGCTGGTGCTCACGGAGCGCGGCCAGGCCTACGCCGTGGGCGAGATCCGGGACATGATGGCCGAGGCGGGGCTGACCGACATCCGGCTGCTCGACTTCACCGGCCCCAACGGCTCCAGGGTGCTGCGCGGGACGAAAGGCTGAGCCTCGGGGGGGATATCCGGCGGACGCGCCGGGTTTCTCCCGCTCGAAGCGGGCGGCCGCGCCCGCGAGCGCGGCCGTGGGGCGCTCGGTCTTGGAAGGCTCGGGGCTTCAAATGTCGTCCGCGTTGGCTCGGGGTTATTGTCTGGCCCCCCGGGAATGCTGGGCGGCCGTCATGGCCGCAAACGTTCGATGTCTTGACTCTGTACTAAAAATTAGTACCCCTCTCCCCAAGGGGAAGCCATGGGCTGGAAAGTCAACATCGCGGCCAAGACCGAAAAGCGGGTCATGCGCCTCCCGCTTCAGGTTCAAAAAGCCCTGGCGCTCCTGATCGCGGACATCGAGGCCGGCGGTCCTGTGCGTGGCGACTGGCCGAACTATTCACGGCTGCCCGGCAACCGGCATCATTGTCACCTGAAGAAAGGAAAACCGACCTACGTCGCCGTATGGGAGGACGTGGCCGGGCAAATCAAGGTCATCGAGGTTGTTTATGCAGGCACACACGAAAAAGCCCCTTACCGACGCCGTGGAGCTTTGTTTTACTGGCCCGGCGTCCAAGCGCCAGGAAGCGGTGGACTACCTGCGGGGGCTTGGCTTTGAGGCCAAGGAAACCCCGTCCAAGCCCTGGCGGGACGTGCTGCCCTTTAAGGACGAGGAATTGCCCGGCGTCTTCCTTGCCGGGGCGCGCTATCGGGAAGGTCTGACCCAGATCGCCCTTGCCGAGGCAACCGGCATCCCGCGCCGCCATATTTCCGAGATGGAGAACGGACGCCGGCCCATTGGGAAAAAGAATGCCCGGCTTCTGGCTGAGGCCCTGAAAATCGACCCCAGGCGACTGCTGGCCGTGTAGCCCGGCAGGGACAGCATCGAAGCCGCGTACCCATCAAAGCACTACGGGGCGTGGCGGAGGGTGAGGCGTGGCGTCATTGGCCGGCCCGTCGTGGGAGCGGCGAAGGAGGGGCTGGGCACCGCACCCTCGTTTCCTCGTCATGGTCCGGCCATCCTTCCCCCGCTTTCACCCTCTCGCATTCCCCAATTGGGGGGCAACTGGGGAGGAATTCAGAAGATAAAAAAAGGGCGTCGGCCGATTTGGCCGACGCCCTGAATATTCTGGCTCCCCGGGACGGACTCGAACCGCCAACCTAGTGGTTAACAGCCACCCGCTCTGCCAATTGAGCTACCGGGGAACAGCGAAGCGAGGAAGCTAGCTATTACGATCGGCGGCCCGCGTCAAGGCTTTTTTGCGCCGGCCGGGAAAAAGAAGCCCGACGCCTGTTCTTGACGGCGTCACGCATTTCTCGTACCCAAATGCGCTTGCCCGCCAACAAGGCGGGGAAACGCCCCAAGCAACGGAGTATCCCGTGGGCAGCGACGCACCACGCAAAAAAGAATACAAGCTTCCGGTCAAGTCCAAGCGGGTGGAAGACTTCCGGCCCCTGCTCGAAAGCCTCGACGCCCGCGACGAACTCAACGAGGTCTTCAAAAACCGCATCTCCAAGGCCGTCCAGCTGCTCGATGCGGACGTGCCGCTATACCCCAACGATTTCGAGAAAAACGACGAAATCGGGGAGGTTGCCGGCGCGCACGAACCCCTCGACGAGGCCGGACTCGCCGCCCTGGACCGGACCTTTCGTCTGGCCGGCCGCATCGTGGCCCTGCGTTCCTTCGGCAAGGTGGCCTTTTTCACCGTCCAGGACGCTTCGGGCCGCTTGCAGGTCTTTGCCGAGCGCGACACGCTGGGCACGGACGTCTATTCCACCTTCAAGAAGTTCGACATCGGCGACATCGTCGGCGTCACGGGCAAGCTTTTCCGCACCAAGACGGGCGAGCTGACCCTGCACGCCGCCACGATCAAGCTCCTCACCAAGTCCATGCGGCCGCTGCCCGAGAAGTACCACGGCTTAAAGGACGTGGAGACGCGCTACCGCCAGCGCTACGTGGACCTGATCGTCACGCCCAAGGCCGTCGAGATCTTCAAGGCCCGCACCAAGATCGTGCGCGAACTGCGCGCCTTTCTGGACACCGCCGGCTTCATGGAGGTCGAAACCCCCATGATGCAGGCCATCCCCGGCGGCGCCACGGCCAAGCCCTTCATCACGCACCACAATGCGCTCGACATGAGCCTTTACATGCGCATCGCCCCGGAGCTCTACCTCAAGCGTCTGCTCGTCGGCGGCTTCGAGAGGGTTTACGAGGTGGGGCGCAACTTCCGCAACGAGGGCATCTCCACCCGCCACAATCCGGAATTCACCATGTGCGAGTTCTACTGGGCCTTTGCCCGGTACAACGACCTCATGGACCTGACCGAGCGGCTCTTCGGGCACATCGCCCGGGCCGTGACCGGCAGCGACGCCGTGGAGTACCAGGGCCAGACCATCCACCTCGGACCGGGCTGGGCCAGGGTGCCTTTCCACGAATCCCTGCAAACCATCGGCGGCATCGACCCGGCGGTCTACAACGACTTCGACGCGGCCAAGGCGCTGGTGGAGAAAAGCGGGGAGAAGGTGCTCAAGGGCGAAAAGCTGGGCAAGGTCCAGGCCAAGCTCTTCGACATCTTTGTCGAGCCCAAGCTCATCGAGCCCCATTTCATCTATCATTACCCCACGGAAATCTCGCCGCTCTCGCGCCGCAACACCGACGACCCGACCATCACCGACCGTTTCGAGCTTTTCATCGCCGGCCGGGAGATGGCCAACGCCTTTTCCGAGCTCAACGACCCCGTGGACCAGCGCCAGCGTTTCGAGGAGCAGGTCCGCGAAAAGGAAGCTGGAGACGACGAGGCCCACCGCATGGACGACGACTACGTGCGGGCGCTGGAGTACGGCATGCCGCCGGCGGCCGGAGAGGGCATCGGCATCGACCGTTTGGTCATGCTCCTCACCGACCAGGCCTCCATCCGCGAGGTGATCCTGTTTCCGCTGCTGCGGCCCGAGGGCGCGCCGGGTACATGAGTTTCGAATACTTCATCGCCAAACGTTACCTCCTGGCCCGCCAGAAGCAGGCCTTCATCTCCGTCATCTCGCTGATTTCCATCCTCGGGGTGGGGCTCGGGGTGGCGTCCCTGATCGTCGTGGTCGGGGTGATGAACGGCTTCTCCTCGGAGCTTCGCGACAAGATTCTCGGCATAAACGCCCACATGGTCGCGGCCGTGGCCGGCGGGGCGTTGCACCATTATCGCGAGGACATGAAAAAGGTCGAGGCCGTGCCCGGGGTGCTCGGGGCCACGCCCTTCGTCTACACCGAGGTCATGTTGTCGAGCCCGCGCGGGGTCAAGGGCGTGGTGCTGCGCGGGGTGGACCCGGTCTCGGCCGGCAAGGTGCTGGCCCTGCCCCAGGAGATGGTGGCGGGCAAGCTCGCCGACCTCGACACGCCGGGGCTTTTCCCGGGCATCATCGTCGGGCGCGAGCTGGCCGACCGCCTGGGCCTGTCGCTTGGCGACACCATCAATCTCATGTCGCCGGCGGGCAAGGAAAGCGCGGCCGGATTTTCGCCCAAGGTCAAGACCTTCACCATCCGGGGCCTTTTTAAGACCGGCATGTACGAATACGACTCGACCCTGGCCTACGTCACCATCCCCGCCGCCCAGGAGCTTTTGGGATTTAAGCGCGACATCGCCACGGGCCTCGAGCTCAAGGTGGCCGACGTCGACGCGGTGACGCGGCTTGTGGGCAAGGTGCGCGACGCCATGGGCGGGCCGCCGGTCTACGTGCGCACCTGGATCGACATGAACGGAAACCTTTTCAAGGCGTTGCACCTGGAAAAGACGGCCATGTTCGTGATCCTGGTCATGATCGTGCTCGTGGGCTCGTTTTCCATCATCACCACGCTCGTCATGCTGGTCATGGAAAAGACCCGCGACATCGCCATCCTCATGTCCATGGGGGCCACGGCGAAAAACATCCGCAACATCTTCATGCTCCAGGGCACGATCATCGGCGTGGTGGGCACGGCGCTCGGCTACGTCCTGGGGGTCGGCGTGGCCCTGGCCCTGGAAAAATACCAGTTCATCAAGATTCCCGGCGACGTCTATCCCATGGACCACCTGCCCGTGCGCCTGGACTGGCCGGATCTGACCGTCATCGGCGTCACGGCCCTGGCCCTGTGTTTTCTGGCCACCCTGTATCCGGCAAGGCAGGCCTCGCGCCTCTCGCCCGCGGAGGCGCTGCGCCATGACTGATGCCGCCCCGCTGTACGAACTGATCCGGGTGCGCAAGGCCTATCAAGGGCCGGCCGAAGAGGTCGTGGTTTTAAAAGGCCTGGATTTCACCATCCCGGCCGGCGACTCCATGGCCATCCTCGGCGCGTCGGGGTCGGGCAAGTCCACGCTGCTGCACCTGCTCGGGGCCCTGGATAAGCCCACCGCGGGCGAGGTCCGGTTTCGCGGGCGCGACTTGGCCGCGCTTACGCCCGCGGAGGCGGCCCGTGTGCGCAACCGGGAAATCGGTTTTGTCTTTCAATTTCATCATCTGCTGCCGGAATTTTCGACCGTGGAAAACGTGGCCATGCCGGCGCTTATCGCAGGCGTCGCGCGTCGCGAGGCTTTCGACAGGGCCAGGGCATCTTTATCGCTCGTGGGGCTTGATGAAAGGGCCGAACACAGGGTAACAACGCTTTCCGGGGGAGAGAGGCAGAGGGCGGCCATCGCCCGTGCTGTCCTATTACGGCCAGGCGTTCTTCTGGCCGACGAACCCACCGGCAACCTGGACGAAGCCACAGGCGCCAAGGTGGGCGAGGTACTCGCCCGTCTTAACGCCGAGCTCGGCATGACATTGGTTGTGGTCACTCACAACCATAACCTGGCCGCTCTCATGGGCCGGAGACTGGAGCTGCAGGGTGGAGAACTCTATGCGCGCAATGAAACGAATCGGTCTTGAAGGGCTTATCCTTGCGGCGTGCCTGGTGGCGTTGGCCGCGGGGCAGGCCCTGGCCCAGTCCGGAAAGGTGCTGGTGCTGCCCTTTGAGATCAATGCGGCCGACGCCCTGCAGTCCGTCCAGAAGAGCCTTCCCCGCATGCTGATGGACAAGCTCAAGGCCGACGGCGTCGCCTCCGTGGCCGAGGGCGCGACCCCGGCCCGCGACGCGGCCGCCGCCCGTCGCCAGGCCGCCTCGGCCAAGGCCGACTACGTGGTCTACGGCAGCATGTCCAAGGTGGGTGAGGCGGTGAGCCTCGACGCCCGCGTGGCCAAGACCTCCGGCGGCGAGCCGGCCACGGTCTTCGCCACGGCCAAAAATCTCATGGGCCTCGACGCCGCCGCGACCGATCTGGCCCAGAAGATCAAGAACCAGGTCTCGGCCGTGGGCTCCACGGACCGCATTGTCGAGGTGGACGTCGAAGGCAACTCCATCCTCGACAAGGAAGTGGTGCTCTTAAAGATCAAGAGCCAGGTCAACCAGAATTACGATCCCAAGGCCGTCAACGAAGACATCAAGAAGCTCTTCGACATGGGCTATTTCGATGACGTCCAGGTGCGCCTGGACAACGTCCCGGGCGGCAAGAAGCTGACCTTCGTGGTCAAGGAAAAGCCGCGCATCCAGGCCATCGGCGTCACCGGCAACGGCGACGTGAAAAAGGACGACATCCTGGAGGTCATGAGCACCAAGGCCGGCGGCGTCCTCAACCTCAAGGTGCTGGCCGACGACCTGGGCAAGATCCGCGAGCTCTACAGCAAGAAGGGCTACTACAAGACCGAGGTCACCTACGAGCTGGAACAGACCGATCCCCGGGTGGCCCGCCTCAATATCATCATCAAGGAGCCCAAGAAGCTCTATATCAAGGAAGTCAAGATCGAGGGCGCCAAGCAGATCGATCCAGACGACCTGAAAGCCGAGCTGGCCACCTCCACCCGCCATTTCTGGTCCTGGATCACCGGATCGGGCGTGCTCAAGGAGGAGATGCTCGAACGCGACGCCGCCGCCCTCGAGGCCTACTACGCCAACCGGGGCTTTGTTGACGCCAAGGTGGGCCAGCCCGAGGTGGTCTACGGCGACGACGGCATCACCGTCATCTTCCGGGTGGAGGAAGGCGATCGCTACAAGGTCGGCAGCGTGTCCTTCTCCGGCGACCTGCTTTACGACGAACCCAAGCTCATGGACCGCATCAAGCTCGACGAGCTTTCGGCCAAGGGCGAGTATTTCAACCGCTCGGTCGTGCGCGACGACCTCAACGCCCTGGCCGAGCTCTACGCCGACGACGGCTATGCCTTCGCCGAGGCCGACGTGGACATGCAAAAGCATCCCGACACCAAGGTCATCGACATCGTCTACGTGATCAACAAGGGCCGCAAGGTCTATGTGCGCCGCGTGTCCATCGAGGGCAACGAAAAGACCCGCGACAACGTGATCCGCCGCGAGGTCAAGCTCGCCGACGGCGATCTCTTCTCCGGCTCCAAGCTGCGCCGCTCCAACGAGCGCCTGGACAAGATCGAGTACTTCGAGAAGGTCGATATCGAGACCGTGCCCACCGACAATCCGAACGAAGTGGACATCAAGGTCAAGGTCAAGGACAAGAACACCGGTTCCATCAGCCTGGGCGCCGGTTACTCCACCTCGGACAGCGTGTTCTTCGGCGGCTCGGTCGAGGAGAAGAACCTCTTCGGCAAGGGCTACCACGCCAAGTTCCAGGGCATGTTCAGCGGCAAGTCCAGCCGGGGCATCCTGTCGTTTACCAACCCCCGGCTCTACGACTCCAACCTGGCCGTGGGCGCGGACGTCTACGAAGTCTACCGGGCCTACGACGACTTCAAGAAGACCACCACCGGCGGCAAGATCCGCTTCGCCTATCCCCTTGGCGAATACACCGTGCTGTCCTGGGATTACCGCCTGGACCACTACCACATCTATCACCTCAACTGGAACTCCTCGAGCACGATCCAGCAGTCGGCCGGCTGGCACTGGTCCAGCGCCGTCTACGCCGAAATCGATCGCGATACCGTGGACAGCGCCACCAAGCCGACCAAGGGCACCAAGAACACCTTGTCCCTGGAATACGCCGGCGGCGCGGTGGGCGGCGACGACGCGTACGTCAAGCCGATGTTCACCTCGAACTTCTTCCAGCCGCTGCCGCTCGATCTGGTCTTCCACTGGCGCGGACAGGTCGGCGTGCTGCTGCCCAACTCCGGCGGCGACATCCCGGTCTACCAGCGCTTCTACCTCGGCGGCATCAACAACGTCCGCGGTTACGAGCTCGACAAGATCTCGCCCAAGGACCCCTGGACCCACGAGCGCATCGGCGGCAAGGCGGAATTCTTCACCAACTTTGAAACCATCTTCCCCATCAGCAAGTCCAACGGGCTGCTCGGCGTGGTCTTCTTCGACGCCGGTAATTCCTGGGGCGACTACAACGATATCAACTCGGACCTCTACAAGAGCGTCGGCGCCGGCGTCCGCTGGTACTCGCCGATGGGCCTGATCCGGGTGGAGTACGGCTACGGCCTCGACGCCGAGAAGCATCACCTGCAACCGTCGCAGGTCGGGTTCTCCATGGGCCAGACGTTCTAGGAAACGCCGGCCAAGGACGACGACGGGACATCGAATCGGGGAAGCGCCGCGTCAAGCCACGCTTCCCCTACACGCAACTGGGCTGACGAACCGGGGGACGCCCCGAAACACACGGAACGAGCAAGGAGTCGAGTAATGGGCGGTATGTTACGGGTTTTGATCATTTTGGCCATTCTGGTCGTGCCGGTGTCGGCGTTTGCCCAGGGCAAGATCGGCATCATCAACCTTGATGACGCACTGTCCAATTCCAGCGTCGGCAAGGCGGCCCTTTCCGGGCTCAAGTCGCGGTTCGAATCCCGGGAAAAGGCCATCGCCGCCCAGGGTGACAATCTCAAGAAAATGCAGAACGAACTGCAGAAAAAGAGCGTGGCCCTGTCCCAGGACGCCATGAAGAGCAAGGCGGCCGATTTCGAGGCCAAGGCCCGCAAGTATCTCGACGACCGCAACAAGCTCCAGCAGGAAGAGCAGCAGGCCCAGCAGGGCGTGTTGCAGCCGCTTTTAAACCGCCTGCAGAAGGTCGTTTCCGAGTACGCCGCCAAAAACGGCTACACCATCATTCTCGAAGCCCGCAGCGTCCCGTATTACGATCCCAAGATGGACGTGACTTCCGCGGTCAGGGCCCAATTCGACAGAAGCAAATAAGTCCGCCACGCCGTGGACGGTCAAGGGGCCGGAGCGCCTGGCGCTCCGGCCCCTTTTCTACACCTCAAGGAAAGAAGGGCGCCATGACGGCCACTCCCGGCGGCGCAATCGCCGTTACCGAAATCTTCGATCTGCTCCCCCACCGTTACCCGTTTTTGCTGGTCGACCGCGTGTTGGAATACGAGCCCGGGGTCTCCATTACGGCCATCAAGAACGTGACCGTGAACGAGCCTTTTTTTCAGGGACATTTCCCGGGCCTGCCCGTCATGCCGGGCATGCTGATCCTGGAGGCCCTGGCCCAGGCGGGCGGGCTGCTCGTATCCAAGAGCCTCGAAGGTCCGCTTGGGGACCGCATCTTCATGTTCACGGGCGTGGAAAAGGCCAAATTCCGTCGGCCGGTGACGCCGGGGGACCAGCTTGTGCTGCGCTGCTTCGACCTGAAGCGCCGGATGACGCTTTGCCGGATGCATGTCGAGGCGACCGTGGACGGTAAGATCGCGGCCGAAGCGGAGCTTTCCGCCGCCGTGGTGGACAAATCCGCCCTGTGACAGGGGCGTTTTGACGCCCCGCCGACGGTCTCAGTCCTTGCCGGCCCCTTTGGGGGCCGCCTCTTGTTCCAGATATTCCGACAAATCCATGCGGCCGCTCAAGCGTTCGCAATCGCGTTCGATGGTGGCGATGTGGCGTTCGAGCAGCTCGACCAGCCGCGCGTCGATGCGTCCGGCCCGGGCTTCGGCCCACAGGATGCCGAGGGCCTTTTCGCGAGGCAGGGCCGGTTTGTAGTGCCGGGCCATGGTGATGGCGTCGTAGATGTCCACGATGGCGATGATGCGGCTTTGCAAGAGAATGTCATCGGCCTTGAGCCCGCCGGGATAGCCCGAGCCGTCCAGGCGCTCGTGGTGCTGGGAGATGATCGTCAAAAGCCGTCCCATGTTTCCGGGAAAGGGGATGTGGCACAGGATCCGGTGGGATTCGGCCGGATGGCGCTCGATTTCCCGGCGCTCCTCGGGGGTGAGGTTGCCCCGGGCGATGAGCAGGCAGGCGATTTCCCGCTCCGTTAAAAGCGCCAGACGCGCCTCGCCCACGGTGACGGTTCTGGCCCCCACGGCCGCGACCAGGGCCGCGTCCTCGCGCGTGATGCCGTCGGCCGCGTTGATGCGGGAAAGGGCTTCGAATTCCGCCTTGTTGTCCCGGCCGGTAACAAGCGCCTCCAGGGCCATGCGCTGGCCGATGACCTCCATGGTCCCGGCCGGCAGGCGCGTGGCCTTGGTCAGCACTTCTTCGCGAATGCCGATCTTGCCGACGTCGTGCAACAGCCCGGCATAGAGCAGTTCCTCCAGATCGCTGGGCGTATAGGCCACGTCCGGAAAAAACTCCGTATCGTCGTGCACCGCCTTGGCCAGGGCCACGCCCAGGCGCGCCACGCGTTGGGAATGGCCGGCGGTGAAGGGGTCGCGGGCGTCGATGGCCGTGGCCAGCGCCTGCATCAGGGAGTTGATGAGCGCCTGGACCGCCTCGAAGTGCAGGGCGTTGCCCAGGGCGATACCGGCCACGGTGGCGAGCGTGCCGACGTACTGCAGGTGGCTGGCCTCGAAGCGGACGTCGGGGGTGCCGGCCAGGGCCAGCATGCCCACGCAACGGTTCGCCGCGATCAGCGGGCAAAGGAGCAGGGAGGCGAGGTCGGCCTCGTCCCGCCAACGGCGGTCGCTGCCGAGCTCGTTGACGATTTCCCCTTTCTGGGCGCGGGCGATGTCCCAAAAAAGCGTCGAGCCGGCGATGGCCGCCAGGCGTTGCGTGGCGGCGTCACCAAAAGAACAAGCCGGGCTGAAGTCCTCCGAGGACGGCGGCCGCAAAAACACCATGCCGGAACGGGCCGGCAGTTCGCCGAAACGGCATTCGTCGAGCAGGGCCTGGGCCACGTCCCGGGGGCGCAACGAATCGTTGAGCTCGAGGGTGGCCCGGTGGAGCAAGGAAATTTCGCGATATTTGCCAAGGGTTTCGGCGGCCAGGCTGCGCTTGACGACTTCGCCGGCCAGGAGCGTTTGCAGGGTGTCGGCGACAAAGCGGACCAGTTCGGGCAGCCGGGGGATTTCCGAGGGACAAAGCCGGGCGTCCGGGGGCGGCGTGACGACGAGATAGCCGATGGGCTCGCCCTCGAGGCGCAACGTCTCGCAGGCGAGGCTATCGGCGGCGTCGGGCGCGTTTTCGCTGAGCGTCACTTGCCAGCCCGGGCCGAGCAGCCGCGCCGCCCGGTCGAGCACCGGGCTGAATGTCTTTTTTTTGAGCAGCCGCCGCAGAACGATCATGGGCGGACGTATCAGGCGTCGAGGTGCAGCAGTTCCTTGGCCACGCGCAGGACTTCGTCGGGATCGAACGGCTTGGTCATGTAGCGGCTCGCGCCGAGTTCCATGCCCTGGCGGCGGTCGACTTCCTGTCCCTTGGCCGTGAGCAGCACGATGCCGATGCCGGTGATGGCCGGGTCTTCCTTGACGCGCTGGCAGACCTCGTAGCCGTTGAGTTTGGGCATCATGATGTCCAGGAAGACCACGTCGGGCTTTTGGGATTGGATGAGGGCCAATCCTTCCTCGCCGTTCTGGGCGGAAAGGATCTCCACGCCGCACTCCTCCTCCAGCTCTTCAAGCGTCTGCTCGAGGAGCATACGGATATGCACCTCATCATCGACGATGAGAATTTTGCCGGGCATGAGGACTCCTTTGCGTAGCGCCAACCAATTTGAATAGTAGTAAAAGGCAAGGGCCTTGGCAAGGCGTGACCCGTCGTGCCCGAGTGAGGCGGGCTGGAAAAAGGGTCAAAACGCTCTTTATGGTAGAATAACTTCCTGTAACCATGCTAAAAATGCCAAAATCCCGTGATGAAACGACAGTGCCGGGGCCGGCGCGCGGCGTGGAAAAATAATCGGAAGAAACGGGAAAAGGCGTGATTCGGCAAAAAAGAAAGCGTGACGGCAACCAGACGGCGCGACCGCGTCAATGATGCGAACAGGAGCCGCCGCAAGAGCCGCCGGCTTCGGAAAAATCAAGACTCGAGCGGATCCGGAATCCTTGCCCGTCGCAGTCCACGGTCAGCGGCGCGGCCTGAAGCCATAACTGCCGGTTGACCGCGAATTGCCAGCCGTCCACCGCGAACGTGGCGTCGTCGCCGGTCGGCGCGTCCAGGGACAACTCCAGCCGGGGACCGCTTTCGCTCATAAAGGAAAGGAACACGCGCAGGCACGGCGGTCGGTCGTCGCCGAAATGGAGGGACAGAGCGGAAAGGGCGGCCTCGGTCACGGTAAAAGCGGCGCTGTCGACGATTTCCATGGCAATGATAGTAGCGGGGGCGGTCCGGGGGTGTCAACCAAGGCCGCGCCGGGCAAAAAAAGGGGCCGGCGGACCGGCCCTTCGGAAATGCGTCGAGGCAAGGCCAAGGCTAGCTGCAGCAGGAGCCGCCGCTGCCGCAGGAGCCGCCGCTGCCGCAGGAGCCACCGCCGCAGGAACCGCCGCCGAGCTGCAGGCTCGAGGAAACGGAGAAGCCGTAGTCGGTCATGTCCACGGTGATGGGACTGGCCATGGCCATCAGTTCCTTTTCCACGACGAAGGTGTAGCCGTTGAGGTCGAAAACGTCGTCGTTTTCACGGGCTTCGTCGAGGGCAAGGGTCAGGGAAGGGCCGCAGCAGCTGCCCTTGTTGAGGTACACGCGAATGGGGGACTTCTGTTTGTCCGCGAAATAATTGTCGAGTTCGGCGCGAGCCGTATCCGTCAAAGAAACCATGCGAACCTCCAGGACGCGGGATGCCAAAGGGGTAATCACCGGAGATGGGATTGTCAAATAAGGCTGGTCAATGGGTCAAGCGCCCAGGCTCCGGTGATTTCCTATGGATTCCCCGCCCGGGAGATCAGCCGCCCGTGGAGCAGGAACCGCTGGAGCAGGAGCCGCCGCAAGAGCCGCCGCCTCCGAGTTCCAGGCGCGAGGTGACGGCGAAGCCCATGTAGGTCATGTCGACCGAAAACGGGGCGCCCTTTTCCACCAAGTCCTTTTCAATGACAAACGTATAGCCGGAAACCTCGGCGACCTCATCCGTATCGCGCGGCTCATCCAGAGCCAGCGCCAGTCTGGGGCCGCTTCAGCCGCCCGAGGAAAGATAGATGCGGATGGGGCTTTTTTCTTTTTCCGCAAAATACCCGTCGAGCTGGGTTTTTGCGCTTTCCGTCAATTCGACCATGGAATCCTCCTGGGAAGTACGCGTTCGATGCAACTAAGCACGACCGATCGGAAAGTCAAATAGGGGGGCTGTGCAAAAAGTCAATCCTTGATCGACAAATGGAATGCTGAAATTATAGCATATTGAAATTATAAAGTTAATTTTATGTATGGGAAGCTGCCATCGGCATCGCCTTTCCACTGTCGCCGGTTTTGCGCGCGGCAGGGCTTTCTGATGGCGGTCCCGTGATTGCCAGGGGTGGTCCCCGTGGGGTATTTTCCGGAAAAGGGCGGAGGGATGCCGTGACGAAACCGAGAAAGTTGATGACCGCCGGCGAGGTGCGCCGCACCCTGGAACGGCTGGCCTTTGAAATCATCGAGCACCACGACCCCGGTTGCGGGCTGGCCCTCGTCGGCATCCAGCGCCGGGGGGCGGAGCTGGCCACGCGGCTCAAGGCGCTTATCGACGCCAAGGCCGGCTGCGACGTGCCGCTCGGCAAGCTCGACATCAATTTGTACCGCGACGACTGGACCAATAGCGAAGTCCAGCCGCAGGTGGGACCGTCGCACATCCCGTTTTCCCTGGCCGAAAAAAACGTGGTGCTGATCGACGACGTGCTCTTTTCCGGCCGCACCATCCGGGCCGCCCTGGAGGCGTTGCTCGACTACGGCCGGCCCAACCGGGTGGAGTTGCTCGTGCTCATCGACCGCCGGGGGCACCGCGAACTGCCCATCCAGGCCGACTACGTCGGCAAACGCGTGCATACCGAACCCGGCGAACACGTGGACGTGGCCGTGGCCGAACTCGACGGCGAAGACGGCGTCATGCTGGTCGGATAATTCAGATTGAGAGAAAAGAAGGTGCGAGAGGGGAAACCCTTTTGAAAAAGGGTTCTCCCCTCTCGCGCTCTCCCCTTCCTCAAATTTTTATCGTAACAGCTGTTGTACGGATAACAGCCTGTTACTATTAAAAGTCTTTGGAAGGGGGCCTGGGGGAAACTTTTCTACAGAAAAGTTTCCCCCAGCTCTTTTATCTACCCACGCGCCGTCAGGCGGGCGAGGACGGCGGCCAGTGCGGACGCTTCCACGGGCTTGGCCAGGTAGTCGTCCATGCCGGCTTCCAGGAAGCGTTCGCGGTCGCCGGCCATGGCGTGGGCGGTCAGGGCCACTATGGGCGTGGCGGACCTGGGGCCGTAGATGGTCGTGTCGCGCAGCAGGGCCAGGGTTTCCAGCCCGTCCATGCCCGGCATCTGGATATCGAGCAGCACGACGTCGAAAGGTTCCCGGCCGAAGATCTCCAGGGCGTCCTGTCCGGAGGCCGCCTCGATGACGGTATGGCCCTGATGGCGCAACAGCAAGCCCACAGCCATCCGGTTGATGCGTTCGTCCTCGACCAGCAGGATGCGCCGCCCTTTCTTTTCGGATGCCGCGGGCGCGGGCGGCGGCGCGTCCAGGGCCAGGGCGGCCTGGGGCAAAAGCAGCGTGCACATGACGCAGGTGCCGATGCCAGGCTCGCTGTCCATCCACAACTGTCCGTCCATGAGCCGCACCAGCCGGTCGACGATGGAAAGGCCCAGGCCCGCGCCCTGGTGGATGCGGGTATTGGAGGCGTCGACCTGGGTGAATGCCTCGAAAACCGCCTTGATTTTTTCGCGGGGAATGCCGATGCCGGTATCGCCCACGGACAGGATCAGGCGCACCTTGCCGGTTTCCGGATCGGGCGAGGAACCGGCTTCCAGGAATATGCCGCCGGTCCTGGTGAATTTGATGGCGTTGCCGACGAGGTTGAGCAGGACCTGGCGGATGCGGCCCTCGTCGCCGATGAGCATGGCGGGCACGGCCGGGGAGACGGTGGGTTCCAGGGTCAGGCCGCGCTGCTCGAGGCTGGTGGCGAAGACGGTCTGGATGGAGGCGAAGACCTCGCGCAGGGAAAAGGGGGCGTACACCAGGGCGAGCTTGCCGGATTCCACCCGCGACAGGTCGAGGATGTCGGTCAAAAGCCGCGTGAGGCGTCGGCCGGAATCCAGGGCCGTGACCACGCAATCGCGCTGGTCCGCGTCGAGGTCGGTGTCTTCCAGGAGTTGGAGCATGCCGAGCAGACCGTTTAAAGGCGTGCGGATCTCGTGGCTCATGTTGGCCAGAAATTCGCTTTTGGCCTTGCTCGCGGTCTCGGCGGCCTCCTTGGCGGCGGCCAGGCGCGTTTCGGACAGGCGCAGGGATTCCTCGGCGCGCTTGCGCTCGGTGATGTTGCTGAACATGCCGACGGACCCCGTGAAATGGCCCGAGGCGTCGTATTCGCTGCTGACGGCGATCAGGACCCAGATTTCCTGGCCGTCGGCCCGCCTGAGCCGGCGTTCGTAGAGACCGCCGCCCGGGGGCAGAGACTCGCGGCGCAGCATGGCCCGGTGCAGATCGCGGTCCTCGGGAAAAAGGAAATCGGATACCGGCCGGTCGGCCATTTCCTCAGGGGTGAGGCCGAGCATGAAGCCCATGACCGCGTTGGCGTACACCGTGCGCCAGTGCTCGTTGACGACCCAGATGCCCTCGTTGGCGGTCTCGACGATGCGGCGGTAGCGGGCCTCGCTGGCGAAAAGCGCCCGTTCGGCCTGCTTGCGGTTGGTGATGTCGCGGATAAGGCCGACCACATGGCGGCCGCCGTCGGGATCGACGTGCAGGGCCTTGCGGGTCATGAACACGCGGTGGCGATCGTCGGCGTCAAAGGCCGTTTCTTCGGCCACATCCTCGAAGCCGCAGGCCATGACCATGGCGTCGTTTTTGAGCGACGGCGAACCGGCCCGGCCCGGAAAGACGCTTGGCGCGTCGCGCCCCAGAATATCCTCCCGGCTGCGGCCGGCCAGGGTGCAAAAGGCGTCGTTGACCAGGGTGAAGCGGCCCTGCGGGTCCTTGATGTAAAAGGGATCGGACAGGGCGCCGACCACCCGGTCGAGGAGAAGCGCGTGGCTTTGCCGGCCCGAGCCGCGGCCGAAGACCAGAATGCCTATGGCCGCGGCCCCAAGCAGAAGCCCGCCGATCAGCATGGCCATCCATACCGATTCCACTGCGCAAAGCCCTCACAGGGTATGGCCCAAAAAAGGCAGCCGGTGTTGATGGAACAATAAGGCTATTGCATGCCGCCATCCTTTTCAAGGGGCGGGCGCAGGGAGGCCTTTGCGGGGCGGTCAGGCCGAGGGGGCCGGTCTCGGCGCGTCGCGGATCAGCCGAGCGCGGCCAGGGTCTTTTCCACCGGCCGGCGTTCCGGCACCACGGGCAGGGTCGTTTCGCCGTCGCGCACGGCCTTGGAGACGTAGAGTCCGCAAAAGCAGGCCCCGAACTCGGTCACATCCGGATCGCGGTAAATGCACGGGCAGACCACGTCGCGGTCGAGTTCGAATTTGCCCGAGGCCAGCCGGCAGGGGCAGGCCATGTAGCCGTAGCGCTCCTTGTTGGTCAGAAGGCTCGCCAACAGGTCCAGGGTCATTTCCATGTCGGGGTTGAAATAGTTTCCCTTGGCTTCCTGGATGGGCTTGAGCGTCTCGTGGAGTTCGCGGGCGTTCATCGCTTTTCGCACTCGCTTACGGCCTGTTCGAGCTCGTCGCGGCGGAAGCCGACAATGACCTTGTCGCCGATGACGATGGTGGGAAAGGACAGGGCCGGGTTGAGCTTGCGCACGATGTCCATGATCTTGGCGCGCTCTTCGCCGGAGAGGAAGTCCACGTGGACGCAGTCAAAAGGAATCTTGTGTTCCTCGAGATATTCTTTGGCGTGTTTGCAGTGCACGCAGGTGGAAAGGGCGTAAACCTTGATGTCCGCACTCATGAAAATCTCCTTGCATGCGCGAGGCATTATCGCGGTCGTGATTTGGTTCCATTTCGTATTCCCCTTTCCAGGCGGCCGGTCAAGTGCGAAAGGGGCCAGGTGAGAAGCAGGTAGAGCAGGGCCAAGGGGAGATAGGCCTCGAAGGTTTTGTAGGTGGTGGAGTTGACCACTTCGGCCGCTTTGGTCAGTTCGCGGACGCTAATGACGGACAAAAGCGACGAGTCCTTGATGCAGGAGACGAACTGGCCCGTCACCGGCGGCACGATGCGCCGGATCGCCTGGGGAAAGATGACGTAGAAGAGCGTCTGGCGGTGGGTGAGTCCCGAGGAAAGGGCCGTTTCCCACTGGCCGACGTCGATGGATTCGACCCCGGCCCGCACCATCTCCGAGATGTAGGCCCCGGAAAAAAAGGCCAGGGTCACCGTGCCGATCACGTACGGGCTGTCCACGTGGATCACCACGCCGACGCAGAAATAGAAAATGAGGATCTGCACCAGAAGCGGCGTGCCTCGAAAGGCCCCGACGTACAGGGCGGCCATCTCGGTGAGCCAGACATTGCCCGACACCGAGGCCAGCCCGGAGGCCAGGCCGAAAAAAAGGCCCAGGACGATGGCTCCGGCCGAGACGTACACCGTCATGCCAAGCCCGGCGATGAAGATGTCGCGATACCCCCAGACCGCGTTCCAGTCCCAGTGGTACTGGATATGCGACAACGCGACCCACAGGCCGGCCGTCAGGGAGGCGAGCAAAACGGCCCGGACAAGCCACCGGGGCGTGGACCACGTCATTTGACGAACATCCCCGCCGGAAAGACCAGCACGAAGGGGGCGCGTTCGCCGAAATCCCGGGTCAGCCGGGCGGCGATGTCCTTGGACACGTCCCTGTTGGTCGTGACCAGGAAGACGATGTTGCCCTGGGTCTCCACCTGGCCCTTTTCGTTTTTCCAGGCGCCGTCGCCGGCCCCCAGGCGCGTGTAGCCGCCGAAAGACGTGGCCAGCCAGTTCTCGAAGGCCGGCAGCACCGTGTCGATGTCGCCGCCGGGCGGATCGGCCGGCACGGTGAAGATATGGGCCATAACCACCCGTGACGATTGGGCCGGGGCCGGGTTGGCGGCGAAAAGGACCAAAATGGCCAGGATGACGCAGGCACGGATGCGTGCGCGGGGCATGGTTGCCTCCCGGGTGCCGGTCGGGGCCGGCCGGGGTCTGCCCGGGCCGTGCGCCCGGGACGGAAATGAAAGGAGCGTCGCCCGCCGCCGCGACCCGGACGAAAGGGGCTTGGCGACGACAGCGGGCGACGGACGGGGCTATTTGCCGAGGATGTCCTTGAAGTACTTATCGTGCAGCGCGTCAAGCGTGCCGTCGGCCTTGATGGTGGTCAGATACATCTCCAGCCACTGCCACCAGTCAAAATCGCCTTTTTGCAGGGCGATGCAAAAAGGCTCGTAGGTAAACGGCTTGAGGATGGCCTTGGTGGCCTCGGGATTTTGCTTGTGGTGCTTGGCGATGGAGATCTGGTCGTAGAAAAAGGCGTCGGCCCGGCCGGCCACCACTTCCTGGACGCAGGCCGTCTCGTCCTTGTAGCGGTTGATGGTGGCCTTGGTGAATTTCTTGGTGGCCACGAGATCGGCGGTGGTGCCGGTCTTGACCGCGAGCACCCGGCCCGGGGCGTTGAGCGCGTCCACGTTTTTGACGTCGCCGGCCCTTTTGGCCGAGAGCAGGGCGCAAAGCCCGGTGGTGAAGTAGGGCGAGGTGAAGGTGATGGACTTGGCCCGCTCCAGCGTGCCGCTGATGCCGGAGATGATGAGGTCGATCTTGCCGGCGGTCAGGGCCGGGATGAGCCCGGTCCACTCCATGTCCTTGATTTCCAGCTTGACCCCCAGCCGGTCGGCCAGGGTCTTGGCGATGTCCACGTCGAAGCCGACGGGGTTGCCCTCCTTGTCCACGTACTCGAAGGGCCAGAATTTGAGTTCCATGCCCACGACCAGCGTGCCGCGCTGCACGATTTTGCGCAGGTTGCTGCCCTCGTAAATGTCGAACGGCGTCGTCGCGGAGACGGCGGGGCCGCAGCACATGGTCAGGGCCACGAAGGCCAGGCTGATGATGCGGATGAAGCGAACCATGGATAACGTCCTCCCTCGATTTTTTGCGGAAGGAATCATGCGAGAGGGGAAACCCTTTAAAAAGGGTTCTCCCCTCTCGCGCTCTCCCTTTCCTAAATCTTTTACCGGTTGCGGATGGTATAACGCTCATTCACTGTAACTATTGAAAGTCTTTTGAAAGGGGGTCCGGGGGGAAACTTTTCTACAGAAAAGTTTCCCCCCGGAAATTAGTCTCCCTCTTCACATCATTTCGGCGCGATGGGCTTTATGCCCCAGATATCGCGTGCGTATTCCCGGATGGTGCGGTCCGCGGAGAAATAGCCCATGCGGGCGACGTTCAGGATGGCCTTTTTGGCCCACACGGCCGGTTTTGCGTAGTCCATGCCCAGGCGTTCGTGGGTTTCCAGGTAGGGCATGAAGTCGGCCAGGTGCATGTAGCGTTCGCCCTTGGCGAGCATTTTTTCGAAAATCCAGTGGAAGGTCTGGGGTTCGTCAGGGGTGAAGCGGCCGGCCGAGAGCGCGTCCAGGACTCGCCGGATTTCGGGGTGTTTGCCGTAGTATTCCCAGGGATCGTAGCTGCCGTCGCCGAGCTGGCGCTCGACTTCCGGTGTGGTCAGGCCGAACAGGTAGAAGTTTTCCGCGCCCACGGCCTCGCGGATTTCGATGTTGGCCCCGTCCAGGGTGCCGATGGTCAGGGCGCCGTTGAGCGAGAACTTCATGTTGCCCGTGCCCGAGGCCTCGGTGCCGGCGGTGGAGATCTGTTCGCTGACGTCGGCGGCGGGGATGAGCTTTTCGGCCAGGGACACGCGGTAATCGGCGGCGAAGACCACTTTGATGTGCTTGGCGGCGCGCTTGTCGGCGTTGATGACGCGGGCGGCGGAGCAGATGAGGTGGATGATCTCCTTGGCCTCGAAGTAGCCCGGCGCGGCCTTGCCCGCGAAGACGTACACCCGGGGCACGGGCGGCACGTAGCCGTCCTCGGTCACGCGCAGGTAGTCGTGCAGGATGTGCATGATGTTTAAAAGCTGGCGCTTGTACTCGTGGATGCGCTTGGCCTGCATGTCGAAGACCGCGTCCGGCGAGAGCATCACGCCCGTGGTCTGGGCCACGTATTCGGCCAGATGGGCCTTGCTGGCCCGTTTGACGGCCAGGAACTTCTGCTGGAAGGCGGCGTCGCCGGCCAGGGGCACGAGGTCCTGCAGCTTGTCGAGGTCCATGATCCAGGCGTCGCCGATGGCCTCGGTTATAAGCGCCGACAGCCCGGGATTGGCCTTATAGAGCCAGCGCCTGGGGGTGATGCCGTTGGTCTTGTTGTTGAACTTGCCGGGCCACAGGGCGGCGTAGTCCGGGAACAGGACTTTTTTGACCAGCTCGGAATGGAGCTTGGACACGCCGTTGACGGAATGGGAGCCGACCACGGCCAGGTTGGCCATGCGCACCTGCTTGCCGCCTTGCTCCTCGATCAGCGACATGCGGCGCAGGGTGGCGTCGTCGGCCTTGGACGTCAGGCGGATCTGGCTCAAAAACCGGGCGTTGATCTCGTAGATGATCTGGAGGTGGCGGGGCAGCACCTTGCCCATGAGGTCCACCGGCCACATCTCCAGGGATTCCGGCATGAGGGTGTGGTTGGTGAAGGCCAGGGTGCGGTTGGTGATGTTCCAGGCCCGGTCCCAGGGCACGCGGCGTTCGTCGACCAGGATGCGCATCAGCTCGGCCACGGCCAGGGCCGGGTGGGTGTCGTTGAGCTGGATGGCGATGAATTCGGGCAGCTCTTCGATGTTGCGGTTTTGTTTGAGAAAGCGCCGGGTGATGTCGCGCAGCGAACAAAAGACCAGGAAGTATTCCTGGGTCAGCCGCAGTTCCTTGCCGAACGAGATGGATTCGCTGGGGTAGAGGATCTTGGAGACCAGTTCCGAATACACCTTCTGGTGGATGGCTTTGATGTAGTCGCCCTGGTCGAAAATTTTCATGTCGAAGTTGTCGGTGGAGCGGGCGGCGAAAAGGCGCAGGTAATTGACGGTCTTGTCGCCGAATCCCACGATGGGGATGTCGTAGGGCACGCCGACCAGGTCCTGCCAGTCGACCCACAGCGGCAGGTAGGAGCCGTCCGGGCCCTGATGGCTTTCGATGCGGCCGTAAATGGGCACGATGACGGACTGGTCGCGGCGTTCGATTTGCAGCGGCATGCCTTCGGCCATCCAGTAGTCCGGCTGCTCGACCTGGCGGTCGTTCTGGATGCTCTGTTTAAAGAGCCCGAATTCGTAGTGGATGCCGTAGCCGCAGCCCGGCATGTCGAGGGTGGCCAGGGCGTCGAGGAAGCAGGCGGCCAGCCGCCCCAGCCCGCCGTTGCCGAGCGCCGGGTCGCGCTCGAACTCGCGCAGTTCCTCCAGGTCGTAGCCCCATTGCTTGACCAGGTTGCGGCACTCTTCGTCGATTCTCATGTTGTAGAGGTTGTTGCCCAGGCAGCGGCCGAGCAGATACTCGATGGACAGGTAGTACATCCGCTTGGCACGGGCGTCGCGGTAGCGCTTGCGGGTTTCGAGCAGCTTGTCCACAAGCCGGTCACGCAGGGTCATGGAAAGCGCCATGGCCACGTCACGGTTTCCGGCCTCGGCGCAGGGTTTGCCCAGGGAATGGGTGATATGCTCCCGGATGGAGCAGGAAAGGGAGTCGGCGTCGAGGGTCTGGAGGGGGCAATTCTCGACGGGCATGGAAGCCTCCTTACAAAGGTCGAAAGGGGATGTATGCCACTTGTAGCAAAGGACACGCGGCGTTGTCCAACGGTGAGCCTAAAGGAGGCATGCCCCGTGGCCGATAGGTGACGATAAGGGAACGTTTCTCGTCCCGGGAGGATGCCATGGACGCGATAGACACCAAAACGACGGCGGCCGGCGGCGCATTCGAGCAGCAAAAGCTCGGGGCCGAACTGGTCACCAAGACCCTCGACAGGCTCAACACCGACCTGGCCACGGGCGGCGTGAACCAGGATTACGACTTTCAGACCAAGGTGCTCTCCGCCGCCACCGGCGTCGGCGGAAACTTGAACATCAAGGCCTAGGCGACCGTTTTTTCGAAAGGGGGCGGGCGGGGAAAAAACGTCCCTCGCCCCCCTTGCTTTTTCCTGGCCGCCGTCGCATGCCGAGGCCATGGCGACCATCCTCCACCTCGACATGGACGCGTTTTTCGCCTCCGTCGAGCAGCACGACGACCCCGCGCTCATGGGCAAACCGGTCATCATCGGCCGGGACCTGCGAGGCGTGGTTTCGGCCGCCTCCTACGAAGCCCGCACGTTCGGCGTGCACTCGGCCATGCCCGTGGCCGAGGCCAAACGCCGCTGTCCCCACGGCGTGTTTTTGCCCGGCAACCGCCGCCGCTACGCCGAAGTCTCCCGCCTCGTCATGGCCACGCTCCAGGCCGTCTCCCCGCTGGTCGAACCCGCCTCCATCGACGAGGCCTACGTCGACATCACCGGCACCGAGACCCTTTTCGGCCCCCCGGAAACCCTCGGCCGCCGCCTCAAATCCATGATCCGCGAGGCCACCGGACTCAACTGTTCGGTCGGCATCGCGCCCGTCAAATTCATCGCCAAGATCGCCTCGGATTACGACAAGCCCGACGGCCTGACCATCGTCGCCCCGGACCAGGTTTCCCTGTTTCTGGCCGATCTCCCCGTGGGCAAGATTCCGGGTGTGGGCAAACGCGCCCAGGCCGCCCTTTCCCGCCTGGGCATCCGCGTCGTCGGGGAAATCCCGCAATATCCCCCGGAATTCTGGCAGCGCCACCTGGGCAAATGGGGCCTCGACCTCTACGCCCGGGCCTGCGGCCAGGGCAGCGACACCGTCAATCCGTGCCGCGAAGCCAAATCCGTCAGCGCCGAGAATACCTTTTCCACCGATACCGCCGACCGGGCCAGACTCGCCGCCTGGCTGCTCCACCAGTCCGAGCGCGTCGGCCGCGAACTGCGCCGGGACAACCAGTCCGGCCGCACCATCACCCTCAAGCTCAAATTCAACGATTTCCGCCAGATCACCCGCAGCCGCACCCTGCCCGACCCCACCGCGAGCGACACCGTCATCTACGCCGTGGCCAAGGAACTCCTCGAGGCCGAGCCCTTGCCCAAACCCCTGCGCCTCATCGGCGTCGGCGTCTCCAACTTCGGAAACGAACCGCGCCAGTTGAGCCTTTTCGAGGACCCGGCCCGGCAACGCCGTGAACAAGGCGGGAAGATCGACGCCGCCCTGGACGCCATTCGCGGCAAGTTCGGCCGCGACGCCATCGTGCGCGGCCGGCTGTTCGATTTCGAGCGGGAGTAGGGGCGTCGCGGGAGCGGGGGAGGCAGCAGGGGCGCTGCCCCTGCGACCCGGCAGGAGAGGCGGAGCCTCTCCTGCACCTCTCTGCCAGGGCGCTGCCCTGGACCTGCCGGGGGACTTGATGTCCCCCGGACCCCCTTTTACCGGGCTGAGATGGTGGATGGAGGGGCTGTGGGGCGGTGGGGGCCGAGGGGAGGCAGCGCCTCCCCTGGCGTCTTCCCTACGACCCGGACCGGTCGGGTAGGGCTGGCGGCAGTTCGGGGGAGGCCGGCGGCGTGGCCGTGGCGCCGGGCTTGGCCTGTTCCGGCTTGGCCGGTTGTGCCGGCTGTTCGGTGGGCGCGGGTTGCGGCGCGGTTGCGCTGGGTTCGGCCGGCTGCGCGCCTTCCGGCGTGGCGGTCGTGGCCGGCGTGGCCGGCGTGGCCGGCGTGGCCGGCGTGG
>NZ_AECZ01000026.1 GCF_000179555.1 Solidesulfovibrio fructosivorans JJ] | reverse complement strand
CCCTCCCCAAAAACTTTCAAAAGGGGCTGTGGGCCGCGGTCCATCTCTATCGCTGCCCGTCAAAGCCGATGAAAGTTTTTGAAGAGGGTCCAGGGGGAAACTTTTTTCAAAAAGTTTCCCCCTGGCCGCCGGAGGCATCTCCCCATCCCTCTTCAGATCTCAAGCGGCAGGCGCACGAAAAAGGTGGTGCCGGCGTCGTCGTCGCTGGCGAAGCCGACCTCGCCGCCGAGGTATTTCTCCGCGAAAAGCTTCATGCCGTAAGTGCCCAGTCCCCGGCCGGTTCCCTT
Organism: Solidesulfovibrio fructosivorans JJ]; assembly: GCF_000179555.1. Lineage (NCBI taxonomy): Bacteria > Pseudomonadati > Thermodesulfobacteriota > Desulfovibrionia > Desulfovibrionales > Desulfovibrionaceae > Solidesulfovibrio > Solidesulfovibrio fructosivorans. Next base: position 54,129 of record NZ_AECZ01000026.1, on the reverse strand, counting down.
GGTGGAAAAGGCACGGCGGAAAATCTGCGCCCGGGCCTCCTCAGGCACGACACCGGGGTTGTGCACCCAGAAGCGCACATGTCCGTCGTCCAGGTCGCAACCGGCCGTGATCGTGTCGCCGGGGCCGGACGCTTCCAGGGCGTTTTTCTGCATGTTGACCAGGATGCGGGCGAGGAGCTTGCGGTCCGTGGCGAAAAAGGCGTCGGAGCTGTCCTTGGCCACGACGAGGGTTTTGCCCCGGGCGGAGGTTTCCCGCCGCATGAAGGCGACGATGTCGTTTAAAAGGGAGAGCGTCCCGAGCTTGCTCACCGTGACTTCGTAGTCCCCGTGCTCGGCCTGGGTGAAGTCTCGCTGGGACACGATGAGGTCGTTAATGCGCTCGGTGGCGAACAGCAGCAGGTCCAGCTCGGCATTGCGGGCGCCTTCCTCCTCTTCGCGCATGATCTCGCAGATGCCCTGCATGCCGGAGACGATGTTCAGGATGTCGTGGTAGAAGATGCGCTCGATAAGCGACAGGCGTTTCTCGGCCCGCGTATCGGTCAGGATGATGGCGTGGAACATTTCCCCGTTGTAGGGCAGCCCCCAGGCCCAGAGCCGGAAGTCCAGGGTCTCCAGGCGCTTGCCGCCATGCCGGGCCAGGGAGCATTCGCCCTGAACCGTATCGGCGCCGGCCAGCAGTTTGCCCATCGACCGGGCCACGCCGCAGCTGCGGCAGGTTTCGCTCGTGCCGCAGCCGCCGATCTCGATGTTCGCGCCCAGACAGGAGAGCGCCTCGCCCAGGCGCTGGCCGAGCACATCCTTGTTCGGACAATCCAGGGAAGCCAGTTCCCGGAATTTTTCATTGGAATAGATGATCTGCCGCGTATCGTTGCACACGGCCACGCCCAACGGCAGGCGGTTGAGCACGCCGGCCGCCGGGCTCGAGGCGAAAATCTGCGCCTGGCGGCCGATTTTTGTTATGGACGTGCGCTGGGCCGGTAAAAACGGAACAACTCCGGCGTTCACAGAACTACCTCCGCGCGGATATCCCGCCCGGTCCGCATACCGCATGGCGCACTGCTCCCGCAAGTCCTCAGGCCATGGCCGCATTCCCCGCCAGCGCGGCCAGGATCGGGGCGCCGGGATCGCCCAGCCGGGCGGCGAAAATCTCCGGCAATCCGGCCAGTTCCGCCAGCAGCCGGGACAGGCGTCCGTCGTCGGTTACGGCCACGACCAACCGCGTCGTTCCGTCGGGACGGGGCAGGCAGGCCAGCCCCAGCAGGGGATAGGCCCGCCTGGCCAGACAGGCGGCCACATGGCGCACGGCGGCCATGGGATCATGGGCGGCCAACTCCAGCACGGCGTGGCCGCTTTCGGGACCTCTCGCGTCAATTGGCGTCGGCATGGCTTCCCTCCAGAATCATTTCGCTGTTGGCGGCGCCGGGGGGCACCATGGGGTACACGTGGGCGTCGGGATCGACCGGGACGCGGATGAGTGCCGGTCCCTGCGCGGCCAGGGCGGCGGCCAAAGCGCCGCGTCCATCGCGGCAGCGTGCCATGTCGAGGCTCGCCATGCCGAACCCGGCGGCCAGGGCCGCGAAATCCGGCCGGGCGGAAAAGGTCGTGGCCGTGTAGCGCCCCTCTACGAAAAAGGCCTGCTGCTGGCGCACGAGCCCGAGCACGCCGTTGTCCATGAGCAGGATTTTGACCGGCAACCCCAGCTCCACCAGCGTGGCCATCTCCTGGATGTTCATGAGCAGCCCGCCGTCGCCGGTGACGCACACCACCGGCGTGCCCGGTTCGGCCAGCGCCGCGCCGATGGCCGAGGGCAGCCCGAAGCCCATGGTGCCGAGCCCGCCCGAGGTGAGGAACCGTCCCGGCCGCGAGCACGGCCAGACCTGGGCCGCGCGCATCTGGTTCTGGCCCACGTCGGTGGTCACGATGGCCTCGGGGCCGAGGATGTCGGCCACCGCCGCCAGCACGCCGTACGGGCTTTTGGGATCGCCGAGGGCCGGCAGGGAAAAGGGATGCAGCTCGCGCAGCACCGCCCGGTGCGCCGACCAGTCCGGCCGCGCCCGGGACGGCACCAGGGGCAGGAGCGCATCGAGAATCCTGGCCGCGTCCCCGGCCAGGGCGACATGGGCGCGCCTGTTCTTGTGGTGTTCGGCCGGGTCGATGTCGATGTGCACTACGGCCGCGTCCGGACAGAACCGCTTGGCGTCGCCCGTGGCCCGGTCGTCGAAACGCGCGCCGATGGCCACGAGCAGGTCGCAGTCGGTGAGCAGATGATTGGAGGCCGGCCGGCCGTGCATGCCGATCATGCCCGCGTTTCGCGGATGGTCGACCGGCAGCAGGCCAAGGGCCATCAGCGTGGTCACCACCGGCGCGTCGAGCGCCTCGGCCAGGGCGGTCACGGCCTCGCCCGCGCCGCACCGGGCCGCGCCGCCGCCGCAGTAGAGCACCGGCCGCCGGCTCGCCGCCATGAGCGCCGCCGCCTTGGCCAGCTCGGTCGTGTGCGGCATGGCCTGGGCATCGGCATGCCCCGTCTCGGGCCAGGCGTCGAACCGGACCAGTTCGGTCTGCACGTCCCGGGGCACGTCGATCACCACCGGACCGGGCCGGCCCGAGGCGGCGATGTGAAAGGCGTCGGCCATGAGCCTTGGCAGATCGGCCGCCCGGCGCACCAGCATGTTGTGCTTGGCGATGGGGATCGTCAGGCCGTACACGTCCACTTCCTGAAAGGCGTCCGTGCCGATAAGCCCGCGCGAAACCTGCCCCGTGATGCACACCAGCGGCACGGAGTCGGCCTTGGCGTCGGCAATGGCGGTCAGCACGTTCATCGCCCCCGGCCCCGACGTGGCCAGACACACCTGGGTCGTGCCCGAGACCCGGGCCATGCCCTGGGCGATGAACCCCGCGCCCTGTTCATGGCGCGCCAGCACGATGCGCACCGGCGTTTCGGCGATGGCGTCGAACATCGGCAGATTGGCTCCGCCCGGGATGCCCGACACCACGGTGATGCCATGCCGCACGAGACTTTCCGCAATGATGCGCGCTCCGGTCATCTCAATCATCTTGGGCCTCCTTGGGCCCCAACGACGCGCGGCGGAAAACGCAAAAAGCCCCCGCCGGCGCGCCGGCGGGGGCTGGATAAGCTTCGAATTGCTGTAAAAGAATCCCCGCTAAGGCGCCGTTATAACGACGCCTACTACGACCGCGCTGGTCCGGAAGGACTCGGGTAGCATGCGGGAATTCGTCGTAGTCATGGCAGGGTTTTCTCCGTCAGTTTGGTTATCCTTACCCCGGCTTCCCCCGGCCCGTCAAGCCCCGGGGCAGGCAGGGGAGGCTTTGCCTCCCCTGCACCCCTCCATCGGGGGGCTTGATGCCCCCCGAACCCCCCTTTACCGGGTAGGTCTGGTGGATGGGGGAGAGCGGGGGGCAGCGCCCCAGCCTGAGCCTATATTACACCATGTAGCGCAGATAATAGCCGCAGGTGGGGTAGGCCCAGATGGCGTCGGCCAGGGCCTTGGCCGGCAGGTTGTTGCGCATGGCCAGGGCGATGGCGTTGATGATTTCCTCGGCGTCGTGGCCGAGGATGTGCGCGCCGAGGATCCGGCCGGTGTCCGGGGCGGTGAGGATCTTGGAATAGCCGACGGTTTCGCCCAGGCGCTTCCAGGGGAAGGCGTCGGCCAGGTCGTATTCCTTTTTCTCGTAGGGGATGTCGCGGGCCCGGCACTGGGCTTCGGTCAGGCCGGCCATGCCGAGCGGCGGCTGGGTGAAGAGCACGCTCGGGGTGCCGCGGCGGTCGATGGGCAGGGTATTGCCGGTGAGCATGTTGTGCCCGGCGGTCTTGCTTTCGAGGTCGGCGGTGGGGGTGAGCGCGTAGGGCGCGTCCAGGCAGTCGCCGGCGGCGTAGATGTCGGGATTGGCGGTCTGGAGGTACGGGCTGACGGTGATGCCGCGCTTGGTGTGGGTGACGCCTGCGGCTTCGAGGTCGAGGTCGTCGATGGCGGCGGGGCGGCCGGCGGCGTTGACCGCCATGTCGCAGGTGAGACTGGCGCCCGGAGCCTCGATGCGCAGGCCCTCGGGGCTTTGGGTAATGGAGGAGACCGGGGCGTTTAAGCGCGCGTCGATGCCCAGGGCGCGGGTCGCATCCACGAGGCGGGAAACGGCGTCCTGGTCGAAGTTGCGCAGGAAGGCGTCGCCGTGGGTGATGATGGCGACCTCTTTCCCGCCGCAGAATTTGGCGATGTGGGCCAGTTCGAAGGCGATGAAGCCGCCGCCGATAAAGGCCAGGCATTTGGGCAGGGCGTCGCGGTCGAGGAAGGTGTCGCTGGTGTCGAGCCGGTCGCTGCCGGGAAAGTCGAAACGCCGGGGCCGCGCGCCCACGGCGATGAGAATTTTCTTGCCCGTGTATTCCGTTGCGTCCACTGCTATGGTGTTGCTGCCGGTGAAGACGCCGCGCCCCCGGATGATGTCGATGCCGGCCTGGGCATAGGATTTTTCGATGCTGGCGTCGATGGGGCTTGTGAAACCGCGTTTGAAGGCCATAAGCGCCTGCCAGTCGACGGCGGGCTCGCCGGACAGGCCTTTGCCGGCCAGATGGCGGGCGGCGGAGACGGCCTCGACGGCGGCCATGAGCACTTTTTTGGGGTTGCAGCCGGTATGCGGGCAGACCCCGCCGAGCGGTCCGGATTCGATGATGGCCACGGACCAGCCGGCTTCCCGGCAGCGACGCGCCGCCGGGTGGCAGGCCGGTCCCGCGCCGAGCACGAGCAGGTCGTATGTTCGCGTCATGATGGCTTCCTTTGCCGGGCGGGCGGCCCGGCCTTTGGCTTAAAGTGGGATCAGGCTAGCATGGATCGGGCGGCGAAGACAGGGGCGCGCGTGAAAAGCGGCGGCCCGGGCGGAGGCGAAGATGGGAGCGCGATACGACTATGATCTGGCGGTTCTTGGCGGCGGCGCGGCGGGACTGACGGTCGCGGCCGGGGCGGCAAGGCTTGGGGTCAAGGTTCTGCTGGTCGAGCGTGAGGGCCGGCTTGGCGGCGACTGTCTGCATTTCGGCTGCGTGCCGAGCAAGACGCTCATCGCCACGGCCAGGGCCCGGCGGATGATGGCCCGGGCCGGGGAATTCGGCCTGCCCGAGGTCGCCTTGCCGCCGGTGGATTTCGCCCTGGTGCGCCGGCGCATCGAGGCCGTGATCGCGGCGATCCAGCAACACGATTCGCCGGAGCGTTTTCGCGGGCTCGGGGCCGAGGTCCGTTTCGGGGAGGCCCGGTTTCTGGACGATCATGTCCTGGAGATCGACGGCGGGCGCGTAAGCGCCGCCCGGATCGTCGTCGCCACCGGATCGCGGGCCGCCGTGCCGGATATCCCGGGACTGGCCGAAGCCGGGTTTCTCACCAACCGGGAGATCTTTTCGCTGGAGCGCCTGCCGGAGCGGCTGGTGATCCTCGGCGGCGGGCCGATCGCCGTGGAGATGGGGCAGGCTTTTTTTCGCCTGGGGAGCAAGGTTACGCTGGTGCAGCGCAGCGCCCGGATACTCACCCGGGAGGATGCGGACCTGGCGACGGTGGTCCAGGCGCGCCTCGCCGCCGAGGGCCTGGATTTGCGCCTTGGGGCCAAAGTCGTGTCCGTGACCCCGGGCGCGCCGAAAACCGTCACCCTCGAGCGGGACGGGCGGCGCGAGGCCGTCGCGGCCACGGATATCCTCGTGGCCATGGGCCGCGCCCCGAACCTCGAAGGGCTTGGGCTTGACGCGGCCGGGGTTGTCCATACAAAAAAAGGCCTTGTGCTCGACGCCCGGTTGCGCTCCAGCCGGTCGCATATTTTCGGGGCCGGCGATGTCACGGGGGAGCACCTTTTCACGCACGCCGCCGGCTACGAGGGCGGGGTGGTGGTCGCGGGCGCGGTGTTTCGGCTGCCCAAAAAGGCCGAGTACCGGCTGTTGCCGCGCTGCGTGTACGCCGAGCCGGAGCTGGCCGTGGTCGGCGCGACCGAGGACGGGGCCCGAAAGGCCGGCCTTGCGGTCACGACGATTACCGAGCCCTTTTCCGGCAACGACCGGGCCAGGGCCGAGGGCGAAACCGAGGGGCTGGTCAAGATCGTGCTCGGGGACAAGGGGCGGCCGCTTGGCGTCGGCATCGTCGGTCCGGACGCCGGAGAGCTTGCCGGCGAATGGGTGGCGGCGCTGGCCGGAAAAGTGGGGCTCGGCACGCTTTCCGGCGCGGTCCACCCCTATCCGACCCTGGCCGAGACGAGTAAACGGGCGGCCGGGCGCGGGCTCGAGGCGAAACTTTTTTCGCCCGTCGTGCGGCGGGTATTGCGTCTTTTTTTCGGTTATCGGGGAAAGCGGTAACCATTTCGGATGATTGACGGACAAATTTATCTGGCGGCGGGCGGCGGACGCCTGGCCGCGGGGGAGTGGCGCGATGACGGAGGGGAGCGAGGCGGTGCGGCTTGTCATGGTGCTCAAGGGCTATCCGCGTCTGTCCGAGACGTTTATTTCCAACGAGATACTGCTGCTTGAGGCCAAGGGCTTCAAGGTGCGCATCGTGTCCATGCGCGATCCGCGCGAGGCCGCGCGCCATGCCTCGATCTACCGCATCAAGGCCGATGTGGTGTATCTGCCGGAATACATCCGGCCGGCGCTCGGGGAGCTTCTCTACGAGAATTTCCGGGCCGCCCTGGCCGCGCCGCGCGGCTACCTGCGCGCCTTTGGCCTCATGGTCCGGCATCTGGCCCGGACGCGCCGCTCGGCCACGGTCAAGCACCTGCTCCAGGCCGGGTTTCTCTGCCGCCGGGCGCTGACCCCGGGCGAACCCGCCCACCTGCACGCCCATTTCGCCCATTCGCCCACTTCGGTCGCGGTTTATGCCGGGCTCATAAGCGGCCTGCCCGTGAGCTTCACCGGCCACGCCAAGGACGTCTGGACCCAGGAGCCGGGCAAGCTGGCCGAAAAAATCGGCCGGGCCGCCTTCGTCGTCACCTGCACCAAGGCCAACGCCGCCTATCTGCGCCGGCTTTCGCCAAACGGCACGCCGGTCTACGACGTCTACCACGGCATCGACCTGTCGCTTTTCCACGGTCCGGAAAAACGCCCCGATCCGGCCCCGCCGTATCGCATCCTGACCGTGGCCAGACTGACGGCCAAAAAAGGTCTGGACACGGTCCTTGCCGCCCTGGGCCGTCTGGCCGGAGAGGGGATGGACTTCACCTACGACCTCGTGGGAGAGGGCGAGGACCGGGAAGCCCTGCAAGCGCGGGCCCGGGCCCTTGGCATCGCGGACCGGGTGAATTTTTGCGGGGCGATGCCCCACGAGGCGGTGCTGGCGCTCTACCGGAAAGCCGACGTGTTTGTCCTCGGCTGCCGCGTGCTTAAAAACGGCGACCGCGACGGCGTGCCAAACGTCATCGTCGAGGCCATGGCCATGGGAGTGCCGGTTGCGGCCACCAACGTCTCGGCCCTGCCGGAGCTGGCGCAAGACGGCGAGACGGCCCTGGCCTGTCCGCCCGACGATCCGGCGGCGCTGGCGGCCAATATCCGGCGCTTGCTCGCCGACGCGGAGCTTCGCGCGCGCCTGACCGACGCGGCCAGGGCCGCCGTGGCCCGCGATTTCGACAACGCGGCCAACATCGAACGGCTGGCGGCCATCTTCGCCCGCCATGCCGGAGGCAAGGTCCCGTCGCCTGTTGCCGGACCGGGCGGGGCCGCGTGAACGTCGCCCTGTACGCGCCCTTCAAGCCCCTGGATCATCCCGATCCCTCAGGCGATCGGACCATCGGCCGCGAGCTGGCCGCCGCCCTGGAAGCGGGGGGAATCACGATCGTGACCCCGAGCCGGTTTCGCACCCGCTGGTTTTCCACGCGGCCGCTTTTGTGGTTGAAGGCCCTGGCCGCGCGCCGCGCCGCCCTGGAAGCGGCCAGTCTGGCCCGGGTCAAGGTCTGGCTCACTTTCCACACCTACTACAAGTCGCCGGATATCCTCGGCCCCTACGTCGCCCGGGAGCTCGGCATTCCCTACGTCGTTTTCCAGGGCGTCTATTCCACCAAGACCCAGCGCAGGCTCAAGACCCGCCTTGGCTACGAGCTCAACCGCCGGGCGCTTCTGGCCGCCCGGCTGGTGGTCACCAACCGTCGGCTCGATTACGCCAACCTGGCCCGGCTGTTGCCCAAAAACAGGCTCGCCTATGTGCGCCCAGGCATCCGGCCCGACGCCTTCGCTTTCGACGCCGAGGCCCGGCGGGAACTGCGCCGGGAGTGGGACGTGGGCGACGCGCCGATCATCGTCACTGCGGCCATGTTTCGCGACGACGTGAAGACCAAGAGTCTTGTCTATCTTTTTCTGCGCCTGGGCGAGCTGGCCCGGGAGGGAACGCCTTTTTTCCTGGTGATCGCCGGCGACGGAGTCATGCGGGACAAGCTGATGGCCCTGGCCCGGCGCGAGCTGCCCGACCGCCATCTGTTTTTGGGCCGCGTCGACCGGGAGGACATGGGGGCGCTTTTCGGCGCGGGGGATATCTTCGCTTTTCCCGGCATTCGGGAATCCCTCGGCATGGTCTACCTGGAGGCCCAGGCCGCCGGGCTGCCGGTGGTGGCCCTGGCCGACGGCGGCGTGCCGGAAGTGGTGGCGAACGGCCGCACGGGATTGCTCACCCCTCCCGGCGACGACGCGGCCTATCGCCGGGCCCTGTGCGAGCTGCTCACGGACAGGCAGCTCCGCCGGGACATGGGCGAGGCGGCCGAGGCATACGTGCGCGAGAAGCACGACCGGGACCGCAATTACGGCGTGATGGCCCGGGTGCTGCGCCGGCTGGCCGGCGAGGGTTGAAAATGCTTCTGGCCGAAATCAAAACATTTATGGTATGATATATAATAAAATGTTTGTTATATAGGAATTATTATTCCTTACATACGCCTTGCGGCCTAAGCGGTGCGCGTCGACAAGGCCGGAGCCTGTCATGGCCAATCTCTGCGAAACGCCGCTGCGTGATTTACCCCCCGCAACGCCCCTGACGTTCGGTCTCTGGACCTCGGCCGGCCAGGCCGCCCGCACGTTGCTCGACGCCGGAGCCGGTGAAGCCCTCGTCCTCGACGGCGGCCGGCCGCTTGGCGTGGTCACCACGCGCGGGCTGGCCCGGGTGCTCGTCCAGACCCCGGACACGGCCGCCCATCTGGCCGTGCGCGACCTCATGGACCCTGTGGCCGTTTCTCTGGACACCGATTATCTGCCGGCCGCCCTGCGCCACCTGCTCGCCGCGCCGTCGCGGCGGCTGGCGGTGGTGGACGCCAAGGGCCGGGCCGTGGGGATTCTGGCTCCGTTCCATGTGACCCGCTTGTGCGGGCAGATCGGCGAGTTTCCCGGACGCACCGTGGCCAGCGCCATGGCCCGGGCGGTGGTGACGGCGGCGGTGGGCGAGACCTTGCCGTCGGTTCTGGCCCGCATGATCCGCACCGGCGTGGGCGGGGTGGTGGTGGCCGAGGCGGACAGGCCGCGCGGCGCGTTTACGACCCGCGACGCCGTGGCGCTTCTGGCCGGCGGACGCGATATCGCCAATTGCCGCGTGGAAGCGGTCATGCGCGCCCCGGTGGTGGCCATCTCGCCGCAGCTGCCGCTCACCGAGGCCGTCTCCGGCATGGACGGGGCCGGGGCGGGGAGGCTGGCCGTCACTGACGCCGCCGGTTACCTGCTCGGGCTTTTGACCTGGACCGACGTGGCCCAGGTCGTCTCCGAGCTTTTGTCGGCGGCCGAGGGCGCGGCGTTTCGCAAGCGGGCGGAACAATACCGGGACCTCTACGACAATGCCGCCCAGGGGCTTTTTCGCCTGGACACGGCCGGCCGTCCCCTGGCCGTCAACACGACCCTGGCCCGGCTCTTCGGCTGCCGCGACGCGAACGATTGCCTGCGTCAGGCCCGCACCGACGAACACCTTGTGCGTCTGGACATCCCTCAGCGCCGGGAACTGCTCGTGCGCGCCCTGGGACAGGCCGATCCTGTTTTTTTCGAAACGCATTTCTACCATCATGACGGCAGTATGGCGCGCATCAAATGTTATGTGCGCGCCCAGCGCGACGCGCTCGGCAGCCCGGTGTGCCTGGAGGGGGCCTGCGCCGATTTCTCCGCCTTGCCGCCGCCGGAGAACGCCGCCGGCGAAAACGGCTACCGCTCCATCGTCGAGCACATCACCGAACTGATCTGCCGCATCGACGCCGCCGGACGGCTGCTGTTCGTCAACACGGCCTTTGCCCGCTACTGGGGCAAGACGGCCGAGGCGTGCGTGGCCGAGAATTTCCGCTCGCCCATGCCGGACGAGGACGCGGACCTGGTGGCAAGGCGCCTGGCCGCCATATCCCCCGTCCGGCCGACCACCGGCTTCGAGCATCGGGTGCTGCGCCCGGACGGCCGCATACGCTGGCAACGCTGGATTTATCGGGCCATGTTCGACGAGGCGGGAACGCTCTGCGAATACCAGGCCGTGGGCCGCGACGTCACGGCGCGCAAGCTGGCCGAGGAGCGCCTGCGCGCCGAGCACGCCAGGGCCCGCAATATGCTCGAGGCCTTGCCCCTGGCGGTGTTTTTCAAGGATGTCGAGCGGCGCTTCACGGGGTGCAACCAGGCTTTCGAGACCCAAAGCGGCATTGCGCGCGAGCGCCTTGTCGGCGGCACCCTCGACGATTTTCTCGGCGAGGCCGATGCCCGGCCGTATCATGCGATCGACCGGGAACTGCTGGCCAAGGGAGGGCGGCAGGTCTACGAGGCCGTGCTGCCGACGCCGGCCGGCGCGCGCCACATGATCGTCCACAAGGGGCTTCTCCACGATGCCGGAGGCGCTGTTGCCGGCATCATCGGCGCGGCCATCGACATCACCGAGCGCAAACTGGCCGATCGGGCGGCCGTTCAAGTCCGCGACGCCCTGGAGGCCGAGGCGCTGCGTCTGCGCCAACGCATGGCCGGGGCGATCGAGGCCCGGGAACAGGCCGAGTCCCGGCTGCGTCGGGAACGGCGTTTTCTGGATACGGTGCTTTCCGGCATCCAGGACGGCATCTGCGTGCTCACGCCCGACCTGACCGTCACCTCGTCCAACAAGGCCATGCGGGCGCTCTACGCCGAACGGGGGGAGATGGTCGGGCGCAAGTGCTTCGACCTGTTTCACGGCCGGGGCATGCCCTGCAACGATTGTCCCTCCTTGCGGGCCCTGGCCACGAGCAAACTGGCCATAAGCCTCGTGCCCAAGATCGAGTCGGGCAGCGCTTCGGGCTGGGTGGAGCTTTTTTGTTACCCGCTCTTCGATGACGACGGCGTGGTGTCGGGGGTGGTCGAGATCGTGCGCGACATCACCGCCGGCAAGCGGCTCGAGGCGGAACTGGCCGACGCGCTGGAACGGGCCGAGGGGGCCAGCCAGGCCAAAGGCGCGTTTCTGGCCAACATGAGCCACGAGATCCGCACGCCGCTCAATGCCGTGCTGGGCTATGTCCAGCTCATGCTGGCCGACCGCCTGGAACCCCGGCAGCGCGAACGCCTGACCGTGGTCGAGGAGTCCGCCGGCACCCTGCTTTCCATCATCAACGACATCCTCGACTATTCCAAGATCGAGGCCGGCCGCATGGAACTCAAGGCCGAGCCTTTTGATCTCGTGCGCGGCCTGGAGGGCGTGCTCAAGGAGCAGGAGGTCCTGGCCAAGGCCAAGGGGCTCGACCTTGTCCTCGACATCGCGGAAAACGTGCCCGGGGCCGTACGCGGCGACGGGTTGCGGCTGCGCCAGGTGCTGCGCAATCTGGTCAACAACGCCGTCAAGTACACGGATAAGGGGGGCGTGCGGCTTGGCGTCGCCATTGCCGACGCGCCGTGCGCCGCTTCCGGCGGGGAGGGCGGCCGGCTGTGGCTGCGCTTTACCGTGGCCGACACCGGAATCGGCATCCCCTACGAGCAGCAGGAAACGATTTTCGACAGCTTCACCCAAATCGACGGCGGCCTGACCAAGCGCCAGGCCGGCACCGGACTGGGGCTGGCCATCTGCCGCCGGCTGGCCGGGCTCATGGGCGGGACGATATCGCTCGAAAGCACCCCTGGCCAGGGCAGCGCGTTCCGGCTGGAATGTCCCTTCGATGCGGCCCGCGTCGAACCGGCATCCGTTGCGGACACGCCGGCCGGGCCCCGGTCCGACGACTTGCCGCCGCTTTCCATCCTTTTGGTCGAGGACAACCGGGTCAACCGGGTGTTCGCCTCGGACCTCCTGGAAAACAGGGGCCATACCGTCGCCGTGGCCGAGAACGGCCGGGCCGCCCTGGACTATCTGGCCGCGCATCAGGTCGACGTGGTGCTCATGGACATCCAGATGCCGGTCATGGACGGTCTTGCCGCCACCCGGGCCATCCGGGCCGGGCATCCGCCCATCGACCCGGATCTGCCGGTCATCGGGCTGTCGGCCTATGCCATGGACCAGGAGCGCGAACGTTTTTTGGCGGCGGGACTCGACGACTACATCATCAAGCCCATCGACGTGGGAGCCTTTTTCGCGGTCGTGCGCGACGTGCTGACCCGGCGCGGCCGCATGCCCTCCGGGGTGGGCCGTATCGAGGACGGGGACAGGCAAATCCTCGACAGGCAGGGGCTCATGCGGCAGTACCGCACCAAGACGCGGCTTTTGTCCCGGGTGGGGCGGGCGTTCGTGTCTTCGGTGCCGGAGCAGCTTGCGAACATGGAGGCGGCTCTTCGCGCCGGGGACATGCCGGTCTGCGAACGGGTGGCCCACACGCTCAAGGGCAATGCGGCCATGTTCGGGGCGGCGACCATGCGCGCCCTGGCGGCCGAAGCGGAGATCGTCGCCGCCGCCGGCGATGCCGACAAGTTTGTCGCCTTGGCTCCGGCCCTGGTCGCCGCCTGCCAGGCGGTGGTCGCCGGTATGGACGATTTCCTGCGGGGGCTTGCCCCATAATCGGGGTGCGCTCTTAGGGATTTTGGGGCATACCGGGCGCAACGCATCACGGAGGGGGCGTTTCCATGGCTCGAACCGTCTTTTATCTTTTACGCCACGCCGAGACGCTGTGGAACCGCGACAAGCGCATCCAGGGGCAATGGGACAGCGAATTGCACCCGGAAGGGCACGCCGCGGCCGAAGCCCTGGCGCCGCGCCTTTCGGGGCTCGGCCTGTCCCGCATCCTCGTCAGCGACCTGGGCCGGGCCAAGTCCACGGCCGGCATTTTCAACCTGCGCCTGCGCCTGCCGGTGACCCTTGACCGCCGGTTGCGTGAACAGCATTTTGGCGACTGGATGGGCAAGTACTGGCGCGACATCCCCGAGGCCGACAAATGCGCCGCCGAGGCGGCGGGCTGGGATTTCCGTCCCCCCGGCGGCGAGTCGCGAAGCGACGTGCGCCAGCGCGCCGAGCACGCCCTGATCGACGCCGCCCGGGCCAATGCCGGGCGCGCGGTCCTGGTCGTCACCCACCAGGGCGTCATCAAGGCCATCCTGTACCATCTGCTCGGCCGGAACTATACGCCGGACGAACCGCCGGCGTTCGACCTGTCCCGGTTGCAGCGCCTGGTCTGCCAGGACGGCGTGCTGTCCATCGACGCCCTGGACGTGGTCCCGCCCGAGGAAGTCCCCGCCCCGGACATTGCGTGAAAATCGCCCTGTACTGCCAGCATGTGCTCGGCATGGGGCATCTCATGCGCACCCTGGAGATCGTCGCCGCCCTGGAAGGGCATGAGCGGCTGTGCATCCTCGGCGGGCCCGACGCCCCGGTCGGCCTGCCGCAGGACGTTGCCGTCGTGCGGCTGCCGGCCCTGTCCATGGACGAGGAATTTTCCGCGCTGTCCCTGGACGGGGAGGCTTTGGAAACGGCCAAGAAGACCCGGGCCGCCATGCTGCTCGATGCCCTGACCGCCTTTGCACCGGACGTCTTTTTCGTCGAACTCTATCCTTTTGGCCGCAAGGCCTTCGAATTCGAGCTCGTGCCCGCCCTGGCCGCCATCCGTGCCGGCGCGTACGGCCCCTGCCGGGTCGTTTGCGGCGTGCGCGACATTTTGGTCGAGAAAAAGGACCAGGCCGGCTACGAGGCCCGGGTCCTGGACCGGTTGGAGCGCTTTTTCGACGCGGTGTGCGTCCATGGCGACCCGGCGCTTTTTCCGCTGTCGGCCACGTTTTCCCGGGCCGCGGATATTCCCGTGCCCGTGGCCTACACGGGCTACGTGGCTCCCGCGCCGCAGGCGGCCGTCGACGGGGGGGCCGTGCGCCGGGCGCTTGGCGTGAAAAAGGGGAAGGGGCTTTTGGTCGCAAGCGCGGGAGGGGGCAAGGTCGGCTCCGAGCTTTTGGCCGCCACCCTGGCCGCCTGCCGCGAGCGGGCGCGTCTTACGGAATTGGCGGTGCGGGTCTTTGCCGGGCCGTATTGCCCGGACGACGCGTACCGGGCGCTCGGGGACGCGGCGGCGAGCCTGCCGGACGCCGGAGTGGCGCGTTTTGCCGACAATTTTGCCGACATTTTGAAGATTGCCGATGTCTCGGTGAGTCTGGCCGGGTACAACACGGTCATGGCGCTTCTGGCCGCCCGCGCCCGGGCGTTGGTGTACCCCTTCGACCAGAATCGCGAGCAGCGTCTGCGGGCCGGCCGCCTGGAGGAAATGGGTCTTTTGGGCTTGGTTGCGCCGGAGGATCTCGTCCCGGACCGTCTGGCCGACCGGATCGTCGCCGCTCTGGACGCGCCCCGGCCGCCCCGGGCCGCTGTCGATCTCGACGGCGCGCGGCGCACGGCCGCGTTGCTGGTCACGCCTTCCGTTTGACGAAGACCGCATCCCCGGACACGATCCGGCCGTCCGCGTCCCGCGCGAAATCGTAGAGCCCGTCGCAGGCGAATCCGTATTCCGTCAGGAAAGCCTCAAGTTCGGGCAAAAGCGCCTGTCCGGCGTAGAGCGGCACCAGCGCCGTCTCGGCCACCACCACCGACACGCCCGGCAAAAGTCCGGTCGCCCCGCGAAGCGCCGGCAACTCGTAGCCCTGCAAGTCCAGCTTGATGACGTCGGCGGCCGCGGCCACGGCGTCGAGCCGCGCCACCGGCACGTCCACCGTCTCCGTCACCGTGAGCGTCTGGTCGGCATATTTGTCGCGGATTCCCGTGGGCGGGAGGAGCGAGGACAGCGTGGGGCGGTTCATGACCGAAAGGGTGCGCGTCTGCGCCGCATCGCCGAGAGCCACGGCCCGGACCGTCACCCGGGCGTCGCCGGCAAAGCGCTTGGCCAGCTTGCGCGCCAGACGCGGCTGGGGCTCCACGGCCAACACGCGCGCCCGGGGCAGGGCCGTAAGCAGCCGCTCCACGACATTGCCCTTGTTGGCCCCGCCGTCGACAATGACAGGGGCTTCCGGCAACGCCAGCTCCAAAAGACGATCGATCCAGCTCTCCCGCATGAATGGGCATTCCTTTGGGAAGAAAGACAGTGCGAGAGGGGAAACCCTTTAAAAAGGGTTGTCCCCTCTCGCGCTCTCCCTTTCCAAAATTTTATAATAAGGGGATGCGATAGGTAGAACGTATTATCACCGTTAAAAGTTTTTGGAGAGGGGGTCCGGGGGGGGAACCTTTTTTCAAAAAGGTTCCCCCCCGGTCTCATCCTCCTCTTCATCCAAATCCGGCGCCTGGTCGTAGGGCGCGCCGAGGGGCAGTTGCACGGTGAAGGTCGCCTCGCCGCCAAGCTGGAAGAAGGTGAGCGAACCGCCCATGTTCTTGACGATGCGGTAGGCCAGCGGCAGCCCGAGGCGCTCCTCGCCTTCCTCGAAGGGCAGGAAGAGCAGTTCCGGATCGTCCACCGGCATGGTTGTGGCGAAGGTCACGTCGAGGTGGATGAACCGGGCGTGGCGCGAGGTGGCGAGGGACACCCGGCCGCCCTGGGGCAGGCGTTTGGAGGCGTAGCGCACGAGGCTCGTGACCACCTGGGTGAGCAGTTCCGGGTCGAGCTGGAGATCGGGCAGCCCGGGGGCGAGCTTGGTATCGGCGGCGAGGCCCCGGGCGGAAAATTCCGGAGCCAGGAACTCCACCACGGCGGACGCGATGGCCCCGAGCGAGCAAAGCCGCGGGCGCAGATCGACGGGGTGCAGGTAGGTGCTTATCCGGTCCAGGATATCCTCGAGGCGTCTGGCTTCGGCCAGGATGATGCCCGCCTCGCGGTTGTCCGGCATCCGGGCTTGCAGGCGATGGGCGAAGCCGGCGATGGAAAAAAGCGGGTTTCGGATCTCGTGGGCCACTTCCGCCGAGATCGCGCCCAGGGTCTTGAGCTTTTCCTCCTGGACCACGAAGCGTTCCAGTTCCACCCGGTCGGTGATGTCCACCACGATGCCCTCGATCATGGTTGCGGCATCGTCGTGGTTGGGCCGGGTCGAGGGGATGGCCCGCAGCAGCGCGTGGACCGTGGCCCCGTTTTTGTGGATGAACCGGCATTCCTCGGTGCGGGCGCGGCCCCGGGCCGGGAAGTCCCGGGTGAGGCTTTGGACCACGCGTTCCCGGTCGTCCGGGTGCAGGCGCGTCACGAACCAATCCCGTTCGCTCAGTGCCTCGCCTCGAGAAAAACCGAGCAACGTGCGGCAAAATTTGTTAATGAAAGCCACGCGCAGGTCCGCTTCCAGGACGAAGACCAGAAGCGGCAGGTTTTGCACCAGATTGAAATAGCGGGTCTCGGCCAGACGTACGGCCCGGGACAGGTGCTGCCGCTCGAGCACGGCTTCCAGGGCATGGCCGAGCAGGTCGAAGCTGACGATGGGTTTTTGCAGATAATCCGCCGCGCCGAGGCGAAAGGCCTGGATCACGCCCTGGATTTCGTCCTGGCCGGAGATGACGATGACCGGCGGCGGCTTGCCGCCTTCCCGGGCCAGGGCCTTGAGCACGTCGAACCCGTCCAGGCCGGGCAGGCGCAGGTCGAGCAGCACGGCGTCGGGTTTGTGTTCGCGGATGGCGGCAAGCCCGGTCCGCCCGTCGTCGGCGGTGGCGACGGCGTAGCCCGAGGCCGTCAGCCAAAGGCTCACGGCTTGCCGCACGTCGGGGTCATCCTCGACGATCAGGATCGTGGCAGTGGTGGTCTCGGCCATGGCGGTCTCCGCGGACAGCTGATTATGGTGGAAGCTTAGACCATTCGGCCGCGCCTTGCCAGGGGCGCGGCAATATCCGCGCGGCCGGGGTGGGGCTTTTTGGGAGTTGCAAAAATGTCAACTTCAAACTAGGGAGACTCACGTCGTGCCGCCTTCGGAGCGCGCCGGACTCATGTGGAGAAAGGTCCGGCCTGCCTGCCCCGGGGCGGATGGAGACACGGCGTCGTCTGGGGTTTGGTACACAAAAACGTTATGAGAGGGGGAAAACCATGAACGCGGCGGACACCGCTTTCGTGCTCATTTCCGCTGCCCTGGTCATGCTCATGACCCCGGGGCTGGCGCTTTTTTACGGTGGCATGGTCCGGGGCAAGAACATCCTCGGCACGCTCATGCACTCCAACATCCTGCTTGGCACCGTCACCATCATATGGGCCATCGTCGGCTACAGCCTGGCCTTTGGCGGCGACATCGGCGGGCTGATCGGCAATCTCGACTACGTGTTTCTGCGCGGGGTCGGGACCGCCGCCAAGCCGGGCGTGGACAACATCCCGCACCTGGCCTTCATGATCTTCCAGTGCATGTTCGCGGTGATCACGCCGGCGCTGATTACCGGCGCGTTCGCCGAGCGCATCAAATTTTCGGGGTTCCTCGTCTTCACCTGCCTGTGGATGATCGTGGTCTACTCGCCCATGGCCCACTGGGTCTGGGGCGGCGGCTGGATGGCCAAGATGGGCGCCCTCGATTTCGCCGGCGGCGCGGTGGTCCACATGAGTTCCGGTGCCTCGGCCCTGGCCGCGGCCCTGTATCTGGGCCGGCGTCACGGCTACGGCAAGCAGGCCTTCATTCCCCACAACCTGCCGCTGACCATCCTCGGCGCGGGACTTTTGTGGTTCGGCTGGTTCGGGTTCAACGCCGGCAGCGCCCTGGCCGCCAACGGGTTGGCCGCCTCGGCCTTCGTCACCACCCACCTCGCCGCCGCCGCCGCCGCCTTGAGCTGGATCGTGGTGGAATGGCTCCATCGCGGCAAGCCGACCACGCTCGGCATGGCCTCCGGCGCGGTGGCCGGACTTGTCGCCATCACCCCGGCGGCGGGCTTCGTCGAGCCCATGCCGGCCATCCTCATGGGCCTTGTCGCCGGCGCGCTGTGCTACGGCGGCGTGCTCTTAAAAAGCAGACTCAAGTACGACGACGCCCTGGACGTGGTGGGCATCCATGGCCTCGGCGGCACCTTCGGCGCGCTTGCCACTGGGCTTTTCGCCACCACGGCCGTCAACGACGCCGGGGCCAACGGCCTTTTCTACGGCAACCCCGGCCAGCTGTGGATCCAGTTCGTTTCCGTGGTCGCCACCTGGGCCTACTGCTTCGTCATGTCCTTGATCCTCTTTAAGATCGTGGACGTGATGGTTGGTATTCGGGTAAGCCAGGAAGACGAGACCAAGGGCCTCGACGTCAGCCAGCACAGTGAAGTCGGCTACCAGCTCTAACGTGGGGAGTACGCGCGCCATGAAAAAGATCGAAGTCATCACGCGGCCTTACAAGATCGATGAGATCAAGGAAAAGCTCACCGGCATCGGCATCAAGGGGATGACCATCTCCGAGGTCAAGGGGTTCGGCCGCCAGCGCGGTCATACCGAGGTCTACCGCGGGGCCGAGTACCAGGTGGATTTCGTGCCCAAGGTCAAGATGGAGGTGGTGGTGGAGGACGCCATGGCCGCCGAGGTCATCGCCACCATCAAGGCCGCCGCCCAGACCGGCGAGGTCGGCGACGGCAAGATCTTCGTCTCCACCATCGACGAGGTCATCCGCATCCGCACCGGCGAGACCGGCAACGCGGCTATTTAAGGAAAAGAGGAAGAAGTGCGAGAGGGGAAACCCTTTGAAAAAGGGTTGTCCCCTCTCGCGCTCTCCCTTTCCTAAATTTTCTAAAGGTGTTGGGGAAAGGAAGAATATTGCCTCATCGGTAAGGAAAACGATGAAGAGGTTGCCAAGGTTTCCCCGTCTTCGCGCGTGATCTCCCCGGAACCATGCATGTCCCTACAAGAAAAGCCGCCGAGCGCGGCCCTGCTCGTCGAAGGCAAGGCCCTTCTGGATACGGCCCTGGCCGACGGCCAGGTGGACGTGTCCTACGTCGCCGCTCTGGCCGACGTCTTCGACCGTTATTTTCGCGAACGTCTGGCCGAATACGAGGCGTCCTCGGGCGAACGGGCGGCCTTTGCCCTGGTGGCCGTGGGCGGTTACGGCCGGCGTGAGCTGTGCCCGGCCTCGGACATCGACGTCCTGGTGGTCTTCGGCGGCGAATGCCCGGCCGACGCGCCGGAACTGGCGCGGTTCCTCTTTTTCCCGCTGTGGGACCTGGGCGTGGACCTGGGCCATGGCGTGCGCACCTTGGACCAGTGTCTGACGCTTGCCCGTACGGACCATCAGGTGCTGGCCTCGCTGCTCGACGCCCGGTTTCTTGCCGGCGACCCCGGCGTGCACGAGGGGCTGGCCGCCCGGCTGGCCGCCGACGTGTTTCCGGCCCGATCCGCCGATTTCGCCTTGTGGCTGGATGCGGGCAACAAGGAGCGCAAGGCCTCCTACGGCGATGCCGGGGCCATGCTCGAGCCCAACCTCAAAAACGGCCTTGGCGGGCTTCGCGACGCCCATCAGGTGCGCTGGCTACTGGCCCTGGACGCCGGGCGCGAGCGCGATGCCGTACTCCTCGCCCCGGAACTGGCCGCCCTTGCCGAGGATTTCCGTTTCGTCCTGACCGCCCGGATGCACCTGCACCGCCTGTGCGGCCGCAAAAACGACAAGCTCTATTTCGAGTTTCAGGAGCGCGTGGCCGAGGCTATGGGCTTTGGACCGCGCGGCGACCGGGCCGGGGTGGAACGGTTCCTGGCCCGGTTGTTGCGCCGCATGGCCGACATCAAGGCCTTGCGCCTTTCCGCCTGGCCGCTTCTGGCCGGCTCTCTCGGGGCGCTCGATCTCGGCGCGCCGGCCAAGGCCCTGGGGGGCGGCGTGGAGTTCGCCCCGGAGGGGCTGCGCTTCGCGCCGGGACTCTCCGAAGAGGCGGCCATGGAGGGGCTTTTCGACCTGCTTCTGGCCTGCGCCCGGACGGGCCGGGCGCCGTCCCACGAGACGCTTCGCCGGATGCGGGACATTGCTTCGGCCTATGCCCGGTTGGCCGGTGTGTCCCCGCGCACCGGGCGGCGGCTCTACGACGGCCTCGGCGCGGTCATGGCGGCCGACGCCACCGGCGCGGCCATGGACGCGGTCATGGCCACCGGGCTGTTGCGGGCCGCCTTGCCGGAATTCGCCCGGGTCGAGGACATCGTCGCCTTCGACATCTACCACGTGCACCCCGTGGGCCGGCACACCCTGGAGGCGGTGCGGCTCCTGGCCGGCATCCGGGCCGGGGAGCCCTCGCGCTACAAGGCGCTTCTGGCCGGCCTGCCCCGGCCGGAGCTGGTTTTCTGGGGACTTTTGCTCCACGACGTGGGCAAGGGGCTTGGCGGGGGGCACGCGGAAAAGGGGGCGCAGCTGGCCGAGGCCATGCTGGCCCGGCTGGCCGCGCCGCTGGAGGTGCGCCATGCCGTGGCCGGACTCGTGCGCGAGCACCTGCTGTTGCCGGAAACGGCGACCGGCCGCGACCTGGCCGACCGGGACGTGGTGGCCGGAGTGGCGGCCCGGGTGGCCACGGTGGAAACCCTCGACATGCTGACGCTCATCGCCCGCTGCGACGGTCAGGCCACCGGGCCCCAGGCCTGGACCGGCTGGAAGGAATCGCTCATCTTCGAACTCTACGACAAGGTCCGCGCCGCCATCGAGCAGGGGCGGATCTTCGACGCCGGCGACGCCAGAATCATGCTGGCGACGCGGGAGCGCGTGCGCGAGCTGGCCGGCGAGGGCATGGAGCCCGAGGCCTTGGAGCGGGCGCTTTTGGCCATGCCGCCGCGCTACCTGGTGGTGGAATCGCCTGAAACCATCCTGGTCCATCTGGCCTTGCTCAAAGAGCTGGACGCGGCCGAGGTCGAGGACAGGCGCATGTGCCCGAGCGCCCGCTCGGCCCGCCGGGGCCGGGACGTGGCCGTGTTGCGCCACGAGGCCTTGCCCGAGGGCGACGGCTTTCGCCTGACCGTTGCGGCCCGGGGCGTGCGCGCCCTTTTCGCCACGGTCTGCGGGGCGCTGGCCCTCTACGACCTGTCCATCCGCGACGCCGACGTTTTCGTGTGGGAGGGCGGGGTGACGATCTTGTCGCTTCGCACCGCCAATCCGCCGGATGTGCTCTATGCCGACGAGGTCTTCGCCCGGGTCGCCCGGGCCGTGCGCTATGCGTTTTCGGGCAAGCTTTTTCTCGCCTACCGGCTGGCGAAAAAGCGGGAATCGTTTTTGTGCGCGCCGGCGGCGGCCAATTGCCCCCGGACCCCGCCCGAGGTGGTGCTCGACGACCGGGCCTCGGACCTCTACACCGTGTTGGAGGTGACCTGCGACGACCGGGTGGGCCTCCTCTACGACATCGCCCACACGCTTTACGAGCTGCGCCTGGAGACGCATCTGGCCAAGGTGGTGACCCCGGCCGGCCGGGTGCGCGACGTGTTTTACGTGCGCGGTCCCGACGGCAGGCGGGTGGAGGACCCGGAGCAGGCGGCGGAGATCAAGGCCGCGCTGTTGCACCGGCTGGCCGACGATTTGTGCGCCGCGCACTGAGCCCGGCGGGCGTATCCGAGCGGTGTCGACGCTTGACGACGGCCTTGGTTGCGGCGATACCTTGGGCATCTACGTCGTGTCGCGGCCTTGCGCCGCGACCGTCAAGGAGCCCGCATGAGCGACATTGAAGCCCTGCCGTGCCCCCCGCGTCTCGGGGAGCCCGCCCCGGATTTCGAGATCGAAACCACCCAGGGCATTCTGCGTCTGGAAGATTTCCGGGGAAGCTGGCTGGTGCTTTTTTCCCATCCGGCGGATTTCACTCCGGTGTGCGCCACGGAGATCATCGCCTTCGCCGGCGCGCGCGAGACCCTGCGCGCCAGCGGCTGCGAACTGCTCGGGCTGTCCGTGGATTCCATCTTTTCCCACATCGCCTGGGTGCGCTCCCTGGAGTCGCGGTTTTCGGTCACCGTCGATTTCCCCTTGGGCGCGGACACCACCGGCATGGTGGCGCGGCGCTACGGCATGCGCATGCCTGCCGAATCGCCCAACGAGCCGTCACGCGTGACCTTCGTCATCGATGACCGCCAGATCGTGCGGGCCCATCTCGCCTACCCCATGACAACCGGCCGCAATGTCGACGAGATCGTGCGGCTGGTCGCGGCCCTGCAGACGACCGACGCCCGCGGCGTCGCCACCCCGGCCGGCTGGAAGCCGGGCGAGGCGGTGCTCGTCCCGCCGCCCCGCACCAAGGCCATGGCCGAGGAGCGGGTGAAGGCGGGCGGGCCGGGCTGCCCGGATTGGTATTTTTGCAAAAAGGAGACTGCATGACGTCCGAGGACAACCTAGACGAACGCATAGACGCTGATGAAAGCGTCGCCGCCATCAAACCCGACGGAGGGCTCACCCAGACGGCCAAGGATATCCTGCGCGTCTGCGATCCACCGGCGACCGAAGAGGATATCAGCCGGGCCCTGGTGCGCCATTTTTCCCAGGTCGAGCCCATGGTGCGCGATCTGATCAATCTGGGGCTGCTCATGGATGTCGAGGGCCGGCTGGCCCTGACCGAGCTGGCGCGGGAAAAACTCCCGCGCTAGATATTTCTTTTGCAAAGAGGATGCGAGAGGGGAAACCCTTCTTAAAAAGGGGTCTCTCTTCTCGCGCCCTCCCTTTCCAAAACCCTTGCCTTGACCGGCGTCGTATGGACACCCTGGCTTGCCTCCTGGGGCTGGAGGGCCGGGGAAGCATCCTTCGGAAAACGTGGTCCCGCCTCGGCAGGCTTTAACGGAACAGGGCCCGGCGAAGGTCCCGGTATCCCGGCGCGGCCTTTACGGTCGCGCGTGGCGGTATTATGGTGTCCAGTATCGATGCGCCGGCCATGCGCCATGCGGTGCCGGCCAAGCGCGCCTGGAGGTTGCCGTGAACGCCTTATCCCGGTCCGGGGATTCCCCCGGGTCGCGCAATCCGGAAAGCTGCCGCCGTTGTGCCGCGGCCGGCCCCACATGCTGCACGCTGACGCCCGGGCATGAGGAATTGTGTTTCCCCATCTCCGAGGTGGAGCGGCACCGCATTGCCGAACATGTGGGCCTTTCGCTCGGGGCGTTCACGCCGGAAGCCAATTCCGGGGCGTTTCTCTCCTGTATGCGTCGGCTTTTCCCCCGTGAGGGCAAGTTGCTCGAAAGTCTTTTTCCCGAATCGGGCCGCCACCTGCGCCTGTCGGTCTCTCCCGGGGGGCACTGCGTGTTTCTGCAGGCCGACGGATGCCGCTTGCCAAGGGAGGCCCGGCCGTATTATTGCCGCCTCTTCCCATTCTGGATGGCTGACGGACGGGTCACGGCCTTTGCCGCCGCCAGCTGTCTCGTCCACCGCCAGGGCCGCACCGTCGCCGGGATGCTCACGCTTCTTGCGGCGACCGAGGGGCAGGTGCGCGATCTCCACGGCCGGCTGCGACTGGCCTGGGGGCTTCCTCCCCGGGAAGACATGCCCGCGGTCACTCCCGTCCCAGCGAGATTTGGCACGTGAAAAAATTCCTCATTTTGCTTGTTCTGTTGGTGTTCGTCGGCATCGTCTCCGGGGCCGCCGGCCTTATCGGCTTGTACTACTGGGCCTCGAGCGATCTGCCGAGTTTCCGCAAAATCACCGACTACCGCCCGCCGCTGGTCACGACCATCTACACCCGCGACAACAAGGTGCTCGGCTACCTCTATTCCGAAAAGCGCTTTTTGGTGACGCTCTCGGAGATGCCCGAGTTTTTGCCCAAGGCCTTCCTGGCCGCCGAGGACGCCACCTTCTACCAGCACGAGGGCGTGGACCTTTCGGCCATCGTCCGGGCCATGATCAAAAACCTCCAGCGCGGCGGCATCCGGCAGGGCGGTTCCACCATCACCCAGCAGGTCATCAAGCGGCTGCTTTTGTCCTCGGAAAAAAGCTACAAGCGCAAGATCAAGGAAGCCATCCTAGCCTATCGCCTGGAGAAGTACCTGACCAAGGACGAAATCCTCACCATCTACCTCAACCAGATCTACCTGGGCTCCCGGGCCTACGGCGTGGAAGCGGCGGCGCGGACCTATTTCGGCGTCCACGTCGGCGACCTGACCCTGGCCCAGGCCGCGCTTCTGGCCGGCCTGCCCCAGGCGCCTTCGCGCTACAGTCCGTTTCGGGATTTCCAGGCGGCCAAGAACCGCCAGAAATACGTGCTCGGCCGCATGCTGGCCCAGGGCTGGATCACCCAGGCCCAGCACGACCAGGCCGTGGCCGAGCCGCTGGTCTTTAAAAGCATGCCCGACCCGTCCTGGGAGGTGGCCCCGTTCTACCTCGAGGAGGTGCGCCGGGAACTCATCGACCGTTTCGGCGAGGATCAGGTCTACAACGGCGGCCTGCACGTGCGCACGGCCGTGGACCTCAAGCACCAGGAAGCGGCCGAACGGGCCCTGCGCGAGGGGCTGGTCGCCTCGGAGAAGCGCCGGGGCTACAAGCCGGCCCTGGAAAAGCTCGACAAGGACAAGTTCGCGGATTTTCTGGCCCACAGCAACGTCCCCGCGTCGCTTTTGACCCCGGGGCGCTGGCTCAAGGCCCTGGTCACGGAGGTCGGCGGCCAGGGCGTGACCGTGCGCTTCGGCGACAAGTACGGCTTCATTCCGGCCAGCGAGGTCGGCTGGGCCAAGGGCCGGGTGGAAGTCGGCGACATCGTCTGGACGTCGGTGCTGGCCGAGCCCGAAAAGCCCGGCGCCCGCAAGGAGGAGGCCGAGGCCCCGGCCCCCAAGGGCAAGAAGGGCAAGGCCGAATCGAGGAAAGCCGCGCCGTCGGCGTCCTCCCGGCCCATGTGGAAGCTGGCCATGCAGCTCGAGCCGCGCATCGAGGGGGCCATCGTGTCCATGGACCCGCGCACGGGCGAGGTGCTGGCCTGCGTCGGCGGCTTCTCCTTCGAAAAAAGCCAGTTCAACCGGGCCACCCAGTCGTTTCGCCAGCCCGGTTCGTCGTTTAAGCCCATCGTCTATTCCGTGGCCATGGACAACGGCATGACCCCGGCCACGGTGGTCATGGACGCGCCCTTTTCCTACCGCGATCCCTGGAGCGGCCAGGTCTGGTCCCCGGGCAACTACGAGGGCAACTTTTCCGGTCCCATGACGCTTCGGGCCGCGCTGTCCAAGTCGAAAAACCTGGTCACGGTGCGGGTGGCCCAGCAGGTGGGCATGAAAAAGATCATCGCCCGGGCCCAGGAACTGGGGCTGCGGGGCGAATTCGTGCCGTACCTGCCGGTGAGCCTGGGAGCGGTGGCCGTCAACCTGCTGGACATGATCCACGCCTATTCCGCCTTTGCCCGCGACGGCTCGACCATCACCCCGCGCTTCGTCCTGGACGTCAAGAGCCCCTGGGGCGAGGAACTCTACGTCAACAAGCCCGAGATCAAGCAGGTGCTCACGCCCCAGACCGCCTACATCATGGACTGCATGCTCAAGGAAGTGGTGCGGGCCGGCACGGCCACGCGGGTGAAGGTCCTCGGCCGGCCCATCGCCGGCAAGACCGGCACCACCAACGACTTCCAGGATGCCTGGTTCATGGGCTTTTCGCCCTATCTGCTGACCGGCTGCTACGTCGGCTTCGACCAGCCCAAACCCATGGGCAGGGGCGAGACCGGCGGGCGGGCGGCCCTGCCCATCTGGCTGGCCTACCGCGAAGCCGTGGAGAACGATTATCCGGTGGAGGATTTCTCGCGGCCCCCGGGCATCGTCATGGCCAACGTGGACGGCGTGCCCATGGCCTTCAAGGAGGGCACCGAACGCGGTTCCATGGCCGTCATGGACGAGGAGCAGGAGAAGGCCTTTTTCACCGACCCCAACGCGCCCCTCGGCAAGGGCGAGGACCTGCTCAAGCAGATGTTCTGATCGCGTCCGCCCGCGCCCGTTTGGGGCGCCTGGACCGCGGGCGGGGCCCGGGGGCCGTCCGGTCGGCGGTCTTGCCCGGGGCGATGGCGGCCCCGGAACGGGCATCCCGCGTGGCGCTTTCCCCTTCAAACAGCGTATTCTTTGTCGCCCGGACTGGTTCGGCAGCCGGGCGACTTTTTTTGCGGCCTGTCCGGCTGTGGGCACGGTGTTGGCAGCGGCTTTTTTCGGGCGGATGATGGACGGCGGCGCCGGACAGGACTTTTGCGAGAGGGTGGCCTATGGTGCTTTTGAAGATATTACGCCAGTAATGGTGGAAATGTCTGGAGGGTACGCCTTTTATATGGCGTGATATGGATGGAATTACGTCTGTGAAATGAATGGAATATTGAGAGAATTATTTCTCTTTTTGAAGATAAATAAAATGGGATTGGGGGAAATGTACTTTTATATTGCAGGAGTATTTTAACTTTTTTCTGGATACTTGTTTATGTGACGCAATGTTAATTAAAAGGTTACATCGAAATAATTTATTTTTTCTCTAAACTCCTTTCTCCTTCGGCCGATAAGTCCCGCAGGCAAGGTTGCACAAAACCAAAGGAGAAACGCCATGTCCTCTGATCTTATCGGCCTCAGTTACGGCAGCGGCACCGGTACGAGCCTGGGCACGCTGGCCAGCTCCAGCAAATCCTCGACCGTGAGCGCGGCTTCAAGTTCGGACGACGACTCCTCCGGGAGCCCGGGCATCCAGGGTGACGGCAAGAATTTTTCCAACGGCGCGGAAATGATGCAGAAGCTCAAGAATCTGCAAAGTTCCGATCCGGACAAGTTCAAGGAAGTGGCGCAGAAGATTTCGAACAGTCTGTCCGATGCGGCCAAGAACTCTTCGGATTCCCAGGCCGCCGGCATGTACAGCGATATGGCCGGCAAGTTCGCCCAGGCCGCCAAGTCGGGCAGCATGTCTTCGCTGGGTCCCTCCGAGCCGCCGAGCAACGCTTCCGGCGCTCAGGGGCAGGCGGCCATGAAATACGCCGCCCACCAAAGCGGCGGCGGCAACCCCATGGAAAACGTCGACAGCATCATTTCCGGCGCGCTTTCCGGTGTGGGGGCTTCCGAGGCGTAATCCGCAAGTGCCGCCTCCCGTCGCCGGGACGCGCTGCGAGGCGCGGCGGCGGGAGGCGGACAGGTCCGGCGCGGCGGGCTTATGACGGGGCGTCGTGGCCGAAGAAGGTATTTTCCAGGCTTTGCGTCTCGGCCGGCGGCAGGCGCATGGCCAGCTTCTGGATGTCTTCCAGGTAGCACCGGGCGTTGCTCAAGAAGAAGGCCAGGGCCGGCGCGAACGTCTTTCCCACCAGGCCGTCGATAAAAAGGCGGCTGATTTCCTTTTCCCGCAACAGCACGTACTGCGACAGCAAAAAAATCCGGCGCTCGCGCAGCGACATGGCCCGAAGCGCCCGGGCCATGACCGTGCGGGCGTGGGGCTGGTACATCCAGAAATAGAGAAAATCCAAAGCATTGGCGATGAAGATGGCTTGCAGGCCGCCCGGGTGCGATTCCAGGCCGGAAAGGAATTTCTTGGGCGACTCAAGCAGGCTCGCCGCATCGGCGTCGGGATGGAGCAGCTCGAGCCGGGTCTGCGCCTCCCGGAGCTGGCGGAATTTTTCCCGGTAGTCGCGGGCGCGCAGGCGCAGGTAGCGTCCCCGGTCGGCCAGTCCCTCGATCACCGCGGCCACGCAGTCCGAGGCGAACTTGGACACGATGGCCGCGAAGGGTTCCAGGATCGCCTCGGGCGAGGCCGCGCCGGCGTGGCGCAACACCCAGGCCAGGGCGAAGTTGATGCCGACGGCCAGCGGAATGGAGAGCACCGAGCGGAACAGGTTGCCAAGCGCCGCCGCCCGGGGAAGCCCCCGGAAAAGATTATGGCTGGCCAGGTAAAGTCCGTTGGCCAGGGCCATGATGGTGAAAAGCGCGGTCGGGTTGGTGGCGGTGGTGATGCCGAGCCCGTGGCCGAGGAGCGCCGAGCGCACCAGGACGTCGAGCAGCGGCACGGAAAAGCCGGTGAAAAAAAGCGAGTCCGCGATCCGGTCGATGCTGACGTAGTCCTCCCAGCGCAAAAGCTGGCTGCGCCGCAGCCCGCCGCAGCCGAAAGCCGTCTGGATCAGGTTGCGCAGGCCCGTGATGCCGAACCAGATGAACGGTCCGCCATAGGCCAGCACCCACCACGAATGGGTGCTGGCGAAGGAGGCGGCGGCCACGGCGAAGCCGATGCCGATCTTCGCGGCGTTTTTGAGTGAGCCGTTGGCGTAGCGCGCCCGAAAGCGCATGGGCTTGGCATCGGCGGCCGCTTCCAGAAAACGTTCGGCGGCGCTTGGCTGGGTGCCGCCCAGGGTATGGATATTGGCCGTCTTCCCGGTTGCCCGGAATGCCCGCCCGGTGGTCCAGGACAGCCGCCAGCGGTAGCCGCCAAGGCGCAGCAGCGGCCATTCGCCAAGGCGGCGAAGCGTCCTGGTGAGCGGTCCCGGCGGGCAGTCGTCGGGCAGGGCGCAAAGGCGCGGCGACACGGCCAGGCCCACGGGAATGACCCGGCGCAGGCTTTGGCCCGGTTTTTTGGCCCGGGCGGCCAGATGGGCCCGGGTGCGGTGGGGCAGGGTGTCGGCCACGGCCAGCCCCATGCCGTGGCAGCGGGTGGAATGGCCCGAGGAATCCGAACCCATGCGCACGCCAAGGGGGGAGAGGCGGTAGGCGGCCGTCATCTCCCCCACCTCCGGGCGCAACTCCCGCAGCCGCGCGGCCGTTGCCGCGTCGCCGGTCGCTTCGGCCTTCTCGGCCGTCCGGGTGATGCGCTCCTTGAGTCCCACGGCGTCGCCGACGTTGAGGATGGCCAGCAGCTCCAGGGTGTCGGCCGCGTCGCGTTTTTGCGTTTCGAAAACCCGCAGGTTGAAGATCTCGATGTGCGTGATCGCGCCCCGGCAGGCGAACAGCAGGCGCAGCACGTCGGCGACATCCATGCCCGCCGCCACCAGGGTCAGGCGGTGCGTGCCGCACAGTTCGGCGAGCGCCCGGCAAAGCTCCCCCGGCGAAAGCCGCATGCGCTTGGGCAGGGTTTCGCCGGGCGCGGCCTCCTCGGGCGCCGTGAGCCCGGGGTTGGCCTCGGGCGAGAGCCAGCCGTCAAGAAGCGCTTCCACATCCAGCGCCTCCAGGCTGGCCAGGTAGTCCTTGAGCGCGGCCTCGTCCGAGGGCGTCCGTGCCTGCACGTCCTTGCCCCGCGCGGCCAGAAGCGGCTCCAGCCGCTCGTGGACGAAGCGGGCCAGGTGCAGGGGGCTTGGTTGGCCGTGCCCCACGCTCTCGAGAAAATCGTCCGGGGATAGCGGGGGCAGGTCGAGCCCGAAACGGGCGTTTATGGCCGGCCGGTGGCGCGCGTTGAAGGCGTCGAGCAGGGCCAGGGCGTGGCGCTTGAAACGCTCGGAGATTTCCCGTCCCTGGCGCATGAAGTCCTCGATGGCCGGATCGCGCAGGAAGGCCGCGCTTTCCTCGGGCCGGGACAGGGCCTCCGGCGTCCACAGGAACTTGACCGGCCTGCCGTCGTGGCGGGCCAAAAGCTCAATGCCGATGGCCACCTCCATCTCCATGATGTCTGCGGCGGCCAGCAGTTCGGCGGCGGTGTCCGGATGCACGTGATGGTAATGGATCACGGTGAGCCGGCGGATGCCCTTGATCCAGGCGTCGAGGATCAGGTGGGTGGGGGATTTGCGACCCTTGGTCGCGGCGTCGTGGACGTGGTCGTCGAAGGCAACCTGGTTCCACTCCTCGGGCATTTCGAGCAGGTGGTGCTCGGCGAGCAGGCGGCGCACCACCCGGGGATTGCCCGGCACGGCGGCGCGAAAGTCGTGGGCCAGCTCAAGCTGCCGCCTGCGGTCGTCGCCCGCCCGCACGAGCCGCTTCATGATTTCCAGCAGCACCCGGGCCGTATTTTTCTCCAGGCCCGTGCCGGCGATGGCCGTGGCCTCGTCACGCAGACAGCGTAGCGCCCGCAACCTGACGTCGGCCAGGCCGGCGTCCAGCGAGCCGATCAGGCGGATGATGGCATAGGCCAGGCGCATGGCGCGCGGGGCGGCCATTTCCTTGATGCCGTGGGGGTGCAGGTACGAGGCGAGCAGTCCCCGCAGTCCCGGTGAATCCCGCCGGGACCAGACGTCGGCCACAAGTCCCAGCAGTTCGTAGTCCCCCCGGTCGAAGCACAACCGGGCCGGGCCGGACAGTTCCGGACCGGGCGGAAGCGGGGGGCGCTGCCTGGCCGGGGCGAGCCGCGGGAGGAAATTGGCTGGGAAATCAGTTTGTTGCATAACCGACTTTTTTCCTTGAAAAATACCTAGCGTCCGGCCACGCTGGGCGTCAAGGGGCGACGGGCGGGCCGCTTGGCCTGTCAAAACTGTTTTGTTATGCACGGCATCGATAGGCGTGATAATCTCTGTCGCAATACGGGAGGAGAGATGGGAAAACCCAAGGTTCCCCAGGCGGCCCTGGACATGGCCCGGCAGGCGGCCGGCGATATCCGCCGCCTGGAAGCCGAGGCGGCCAGCGCCCTGCACGAGGCGGGGGACACCGCCGGTCACCGGAAGTATCTGACCGACAAATGCTTGACCCTCGAGGCCTTGTCCGAGGAGGCGGCCGATGTCCTGGCCGACGCCGATACCGACGGTGTGACCGCCTTTACCGCCGGGCTCGAGGATTTCGCCCGACGGGCCGGCATGGCCCTGTCGCTCGAGAGCATTTTTTTCATGGGCGCGTTGCTGTATCCCGAAGAGTACCAGGACGGCGACCTCAACGATCTGGAACGGTTTATCGACCGATTCGAGGCGGCGTAAGGCCATGAACGTCTTCGATCCCATCGTGATCAACGGCATGCGGATCAAGAACCGCTTTGTGCGCTCGGCCACGGCCGAGGGCCTGGCCGCCCCCGACGGCACGGTCACGGACCGGCTCGAGGCGGCGCTGGCCGCCCTGGCCGTCGGCGGGGTGGGGCTGATCATTTCGGGCCATGCCTATGTGGAGAAACGGGGGCAGGCCGGCATGGGCCAGCTTGGCGTCCACACGTCGGAGATGGAGGCGGGGGTGGCCAGGCTCGCCAGGGCCGTGCACGCCCACGGCGGCCGGTTTGTGGTCCAGCTCGCCCATGCCGGGTGCCGGGCCGATCCGGCCCTGTCCGGCGAGCCGGTGGTCGGGCCTTCGCAGCCCGAGGACCCGGACGCGCCGCCGTGCTCGGCCATGAGCGCCGAGGACCTGGCCCGGTTCGAGGCCGCCTTCGGCGCGGCCGCCGCCCTGTGCCGCGACGCCGGGGCCGACGGCGTGCAGATTCACGCCGCCCACGGCTACGGCATAAGCCAGTTTCTTTCGCCGCGCACCAACCGCCGCTCGGGAGCCTACGGCGGCGCGCTGGCCAACCGGGCCAGGCTGCTGCTCGAGACCATAGGCGCCATCCGGGGCCGGATCGGCAACGATTACCCGGTGCTGGCCAAGATCAACTGCGAGGATTTCATCGAGGGCGGCATGACGGCCGAGGAAGGCCGGCAAGTCGTTTCCTGGCTCGCGCTGGCCGGCGCTGACGCGGTGGAGCTTTCCGGCGGCACGCTGGATTCGGGCAAACTGTCGCCCGTGCGGCCCGGAAAGATCGCCATTCCCGACGGCGAGGCCTATTACCGGGAACAGGCGGCCGCGATCAAAACAAAGGGGCTCGGCATACCGCTCATTTTGGTCGGCGGCATACGCAGCCTGGAAACCGCCAATGGGATTGTCGCCTCGGGCACGGCCGACATGGTCGCCCTGTCCCGGCCGCTGATTCGCGAACCGGGACTCGTCGCGCGCTGGGAATCCGGCGATGCCGCGCCCTCGGCCTGCGTCAGCGACAACGCCTGCTTCGTGCCCCTGCGCCGGGGCGAAGGCGTCTCCTGCCTGACGGCGGCCCGGGAAGCCCGACGCAGGGCGTCGTAATGAGGCTGGGGGGAACCTTGTCTTTCAAAAGGTTCCCCCCAGACCCCCTTCCCAAGACTTTTCACGGTGACGGGATGTTGTCCGCCAATAACTCGTAAAAGTTAAAAAATTTAGGAAAGGGAGCGCGCGAGAGGGGCTACTGCCCTTTTTAAAGGGTTTCCCCTCTCGCACTTCCTATCTTCTTTAGTCTTTTTCGTTGTTCTGAATGAAGGCGATGGTTTTTTCCGGCAGGGCTTTTTGGCCGCCGGCGGCCGAGAGTTCCGTCAGGTCTTCGGTGATGGTGAGCATGAGGTTGGTGAAGCGCGTCTGCATGTGCAAGCGTTCCTGGGCATCGGGACTGTGCCAGGCCTGTTTGAGCAGTTCCGCCGCGTGGTGGTGGATCATGAGCGCGATGGGCTTGGGCATGCTGCCATAGTATTCCAGCATGTTGGCCTTCATCTCGTCGATGCTTTCCAGGAATTCGGCGAAGTGTTCGGTTTGCCGCTCTTCTTCCATGCGCGCCCGGCGGCATTCTTCCTTGAAGCGGATTTCCATGAGTTCCAGGCGCTTTTTGAGCTCCGCCGCGGCCACGAGCTTTTCTTCCTTGAGCCGGTCGAGCTCGGGCTGGTTTTCCTTGCGCCACTGGGCCGCCTCGCTGCGGACAGAGTAGCAAAGCCTGGTGATGGCCTTGGCGATGTTCTCGGGTATCGACATGGTTACCTCGTTTGTTCGAAAAAAAGTTCCATCACCGGCGGCGTGTCCGAAGCGCCCGCGTTGGCGAAAAAGCGGTTGAGCGCCGCAAGCCGGTCGAAATCGACATCCGTGATCGCCTTTTCGATGAAAACCGACGTGCGCTGGTGCATGTAGGGCGTCATCCTGCGTTTGTTGGCCTCGAGCTGTTCGCGCACGATGACCGCCATCTCGCGGATGTTGCGGCGCTGATGCCGCAGCGCCAGCTTGGTCCGCGTTTTTTGGCCTTTGGCCGCGATATCTTCCCGGATGCGGCGGTGTTTTTCCAGTCGCCGTTCCAGCCGGGTTTTGCGGCCGAGCAGGTAGCGGTAGGCCAGAAAGGTCAGAAGAAGCGCCGGGCCGTACAGGGCGACCACGGAAAAAGAGACATAGATCAGGGAAGTCTGGGCGGGGTTAGGCGGCATGGCGGAAAATACGGGCGTCCGGGAATCGGCTCGGGGCTTTGGGGGCCACGTGCCGGGCGAAGGGGAAAAGGCGTTGTCGCGTACTCGTGGCTGCACTCATGCGGCTGCGCACCCGCGTCGCCGGCCGGCGGAGCGGCGCTCCCCGGCGGCTCAAGCGGGCGTCCATTTGCCCTGCTAGGCCAAAGCCCGGCCGGCGTCAAGCCGGCGCTTGTGCCGCCGGTCGCGGTCCGAAAGCCCACGCGCCAACCGGCCGGGACCACGGGGGGTACCAGGTGGGCAAACCCGTTTCCTCCGGGCGCAAAACGCGTCCGAAGTAGACGGCGGCCGGGTTTATAGAATTTTCGTGACGCTCCTTTGTTGGGGGGATTCTTCTATCCTGCTGTGATGTCGAATGAAATAGAGCCAGTGTCAAATTGCCCGGGCCGTCGCCCCAAGTCTATACTCCTGGCGTTTCGAAAAACGCCCAAGCCAGGAGCCTGTCCCATGCGCTGTCCCATTTGCGAACGCGGCTGTATCCTCGAATCCGGAAAGACGGGCCTTTGCGGCCGCTACACGCTGGAGGACGGCGGCGTCGAGGAGTGCTATCCGGACCGTTACCTGATCACCAGCCCCATTTCCGTGGAAACCATTCCCTTGCTCCACTTTCATCCGGGCGCGCCGTTTTTCCAGATCAGCACCGTGGGCTGCAATTTCGACTGCCCGGGCTGCATCGCCACGGTCACGGCCCGGGAGATGCGGCCGGACAGCCCGGCTCTGCGCCGCATGCCGCCCGAGGCCGTGGTGGACATGGCCGAAAAGCAGGGCTGCCGGGGCATCGCCTTTTTGATGAACGACCCGCTGGCCTCCTATTTCACCTTTCTGGAGGTGGCCAGGGAGGCCAAGGCGCGGGGGCTTATGGTCGGCTGCGCCAGCAACGCCTATTTCACCGAGGCGTCCCTGGAGCCGTTTCTGGGGCTTTTGGACTGCATCAACGTCGGCGTCAAAGGGATGAGCGCGGCGCGCGCCCGGCTGTGCGGCGGGGCGAACCCGGAAGTGGTGCTGCGCAACATCCGGGCGCTGATCGGGGCGGGCGTGCATGTGGAGGTCGCCTGCATGGACCGCCTGGACAACCGGGACGACACCCGGCTTTTGGCCGCGACCCTGGCGGAAATCTCTCCCGACATGGTGCTCCAGATGATGCGCTTCGTGCCCATCGAGGACGCCGACCCGGCCCTGGAGCCGGCCATCGCCGACACCGAGGCCTTTGCCCGGGAGCTGCGCCGCACGCTCCCCTTCACCTACGTCTTCAACACCCCGGGCACGCGCGGCCTGGACACGGTGTGTCCGTCGTGCGGCGCGCCGGTCGTTTCACGCGATTTTTACGGCCCCATGGGGGCGCGGCTGGTCGGGCTCGCCCCGGGCGTGTCGCCCGAATCCGTGCATTGCGGCGCCTGCGGGGCCGACACGGCCGTGCGGGGGCCGGTGGAGCCGCCGGTCATGCGGGAGGGGGCCTTTCAAGGCGGCTACCCGTTCACCCGGGCGCTGGAGATCGTGGAATCCATGTGCCTGGCCATGGGCGTGGACGATCAGGCCGAGGTGGTCGCCGTGTGGGAGCATCTGCTCGCGCGGGGCATGTTGCACCAGCTCCACAAGGACATCCAGACCATCGACGGCTACATGCGGCTGATCCGCGAGTTCGGCGGGGTGCTCGGCCGCGACCGGGCCGCGTCGGGTCTGGTGGATTTTCTGGCGGAGATGATCGCGCCGGTGCGCGAAGGGGCGGCCAAGGTCGCCAGGCATCCCCGGACCTTTTACGCCATGGGCAAGCCGCTTTTCGGCCTCAAGGGAGACCGGTTCGAAAACCATCTCGTGGGCGTGGCCGGCGGGGAAAGCCTCAACACCACCCTGGACCTCGACGGCCGGCCCGGCCGTACGGTCTCGGCGGCAACGCTGCAAGAGCTTGACCCCGAGGTGATCTTCATCTCGTCTTTTCTCTCGAACAACATCGACGATTTTTGCCGGGAATGCGGGGAACTGGGGCTTGACGTGGCCGCGGTGCGAGACGGGCGCGTATACACCGCCCCCGTGCCGTCGAGCGACTTCGGCGCGCCCAAGTGGGTGCTGGGGCTGCGCTTTATCGCCAGCAAGCTGCACCCGGAGGTTTTCCACTTCGACAGCGTGGCGGACGCGGCGGACTATCATGCCCACGTTTTCGGCCGGCACTTTCCGCTCGCGAGCATCAACCGGTCCTTTGCCAAGCCGAGCCGTGATTGGCGCTTTGTGAAAGGGAGGGGGAGGGAGGATAATGCGAGAGGGGCAACCCTTTGAAGAGGGCAGTAGCCCTCTCGCGCTCTCCCTTTCCTGAACTTTTTGCCGGCACGGGTGCCACGCACGGGCATTTGCGGAGGAAAGTATCGAGAGCCAGGGGAAAGGCTTTGGCGAGCCAAGGCCTTTCCCCCGCAGGCGGAAGCGGCGGTTAGTCGGTGACGACCATGATGCTGGTGGCCTTGATCATGGCCTTGACCGGAGAGCCGGCCTTGAGCCCCATGTTTTCGGCGGATTCCTTGGTGATGACGGAGACGATGTCCACGCCGCCGGCATCGATGATCACTTCGGCGTTGACCATGCCGATGTTGACGGACTTCACGGTGCCGGGGATAAGGTTGCGGGCGCTGACTTTCATTGTTTTTTTCTCCTGGTTGAAGGATGCTTGCGGAGTTTGCGAATCCTTCATAGCACAAAGATGAATTGTTTCCAGTCAGAGAAAGACTTTTTTCAAAGAAATTTTCAGTCACACGAGATGTAAACTTTCCATGTGAGTGTAGTATTGCAATCCTACTGCATGAGGAATTGAAGGAAAATTGCCTTCTTGTTTTCAATGTTCTTCGAGAATTTTTGGCTTGCTATGGCGCAACGTCGTGGCGGACGAGGCCGTCTGGCCGCCCGGCGGGTTGCGGGCCCGCAAGAATTGCCGCGACGA
Source organism: Solidesulfovibrio fructosivorans JJ] (assembly GCF_000179555.1). Taxonomy (NCBI): domain Bacteria; kingdom Pseudomonadati; phylum Thermodesulfobacteriota; class Desulfovibrionia; order Desulfovibrionales; family Desulfovibrionaceae; genus Solidesulfovibrio; species Solidesulfovibrio fructosivorans. The sequence continues at coordinate 17,994 of NZ_AECZ01000026.1, read as the reverse complement.
AGGTTGAGACGGCAGGCGTATGGAAGAATCAAGGATGGGAGGACTGAGGCAATGGTTTCGATTTTTATTTTCATTTGAACAAAGAAAAGGTAATGTTTGCCGCAGCGGGTAAAAGGATACTCAAAAAAAACTATTGCTGTGTATATGTGCTAAGGAATCTTTGGCGCGGCTAACTTCAGTGTCGTTTTGATATGTTTTATGTAGATGACATAATGCTTGATTCATAATTGTATGATGGAGGAAGGGGTATGGACGTCACTGGTCAATCGAAACAGGAAAAAAAGATTGAAGAAATGGCAAATGTTGTTGAGAAGGTCCATGCCGGGCTTTCCCATCTTTCGGTTAAAGGAGACTTTCGTCTCGCCATCGCGGCGGCCCTTAAGGATTTTGGCGAATCGAGTTGGAAGGATATCGGCAAGGGACCTCGATCGACGCGCGAAAAATTTTTCGCGGCAATTTGCGACTATGCGATCCCGAGGATAGTGAAAATTGGTTTTCCAGAAAGCAAGGTCGATACTTTGCGGCAAGGGTTGCAAGAGATGAATGCGAAATACCTGCAAGGATAAGAGGATGTGAACTTGTCGACAAAACCACGTGGGTCAGGTCGCTGCGAAGGTTCGAGTGCGAGGCACAAAAAAACAAGTCCGACGCGTAGGTAGCTGTGCGAGGGCGGGTTTTCGAAGTATTGCTTTGAATAGCATCAAGTCTTGTGCCGTGTTGCGCCGCAAAGGAGACCGCGCGTGTTGCCCCGCATTACCGCGATGGTAAATCGTCCTTATCTGAGTTTGCTCATTGTTTTGACGGCCTTGTTCATTTTGGTCCCGGTGGGCACGCGAAGTTTGGACTATGGAATAGTGTTGGATATAGTTTATTATGTAGTTGTAATTGTAGGATTGCGTTCAATAGCCTCTTTGTGGTTTTCCCGTATGCTTATGGCGCTTGCGCCGTTTTATATCGCTGGTGATGTCGTTGGGCTGTTGCTCAAAAATACAACGATCATAATGTTGGTATGTCTGCTGGGGGCGGTCATTATTCTCGGCGTATGCGTCAGTATATTGTTCGCTATTCACAAGGTGAGGCAAGTTAACGCGGATGTCATCATGGGGGGGATCTGCGTTTTCTTGCTTATTGGACAGTTTTTTTACATGATATACTTTTCAATGTACCTTTTTGATGCCAGCGCCTTTGATTTCACGTCGCATGGAAAGCACCCGCCGCTCCTGAATGCCATGGGAATGATTTTTTATTTTAGTTACAGCTGTCTTTTGACCTCCGGCTTTGGCGATATTGTGCCCATGAATGCATGGGGGCAATGTCTAAGTGTGCTGGAGGGAATAGCTGGCCAGTGTTTCCTGGTGGTTTTCATCGCCAGGCTCGTCAATCTCCAGTATCGCGCCCCGTCCGGTTCCGATCGGCCGCAGGAATTGCGGCGGCCATTGGACTGAGGGTCCCTGCCATTAAAACTTTCTGAGCTCGAACAGCTTTTTCGTCTGGGTCGAGACGATGTGGAAGTACTTGTCCTGGGGGATGAAGATATAGGGCACGTCCTCGGCCCGGCGGAACAGGAAATCCGAGAGGATCATGCGGTTGACGGCCTGGTGGCCGATAATCATGATGTGCTCGGAATTGCCGCTCAAATAGAGGGCCTTTTTCACGCCCCGGTAGACCCGGCCGGCCATGGTGGCGTAGCCCTCGCCGCCGGGGTAGACGAAGTTGTACTTGTTGCGGGTCCGGGCCGCGAAAAGGTCCGGCCGCGTGCGCTCGATCTCGGCGTAGCTCATGCCGTCGCATTCGCCCACGTCGATCTCGTCGAATTCCGGGAAGGCGTGGTGGGTGGTCTGGCCCTTGCGCGTCTCCAGGAGCGGCTCGGCCATCTCCAGGGTGCGGGTGAGCGAACTGGTGAAGATGTAGGGCAGGGGCGTGCCGATGAAATGGCGGGAGAGCGCCCAGGCCTGTTTGCGGCCCTTGTCGGTCAGGTTCGAGTTGCCGCCCACCATGTCGCGCACGTTGTATTCGCTTTCGGCGTGGCGCACCAGAAAGAGGTTCTTGATCCAGTCGGACATGAGCAGGTCGCGAATGCGGCCGTAGTAGGGCAGGCCGGCCGAGATGCGCTCGAAGAGAATGCGGTTGTTGAGCGTGTCCAGGCGCACCAGGTCGTGGACCTCGTCCGGCGGCTCGTAGATGTGGCGGTAGTAGCCGATGCGGGTGACGAAGCTTTTTCTCGCCTCGGCCTCGGACAGAGTGGAAAATTCCGGGAGCCTGGTCTTGCGGGCGATGGACAGGGCCAAAAGCTCGGGGTCGTCGTTGATGCACTCGATAAAAAGGATGGGGTGGTTGGGCAGATGGGCCCGCAACGTCTCCCGCCGTTTGCGGGAGACGTTGGTGGCGTCGAGGATGGCGATGTCGCCTTCGGTGGAAAGGTAGGCTTTGGCCTCGGCGAAATTGACCGCCGCGATGCGTTCGCGCAGCCCGGCCGCGTGGATGTTGGCCGGGTTGTAGAAGTCGGGGTTGGACGTGTTGCCCGGGATCATGCGCCGGCGCACGTCGCCGTTGTTGAAGATCCCGACCTTGATGTCGTCCTTTTCCAGGTTCTCCTTGATCTTGGCGCCGACGGTGGACTTGCCCATGGCCGGCAGCCCCACCATGGCGATGTAGAGCTTGCGCGGCCTGGCCATCAGAGCAACCCCACTTCCCAGTTGAAATGGCTGGAGCGTTCGCGGCGCTCCACGTCCTTGGGCATGGGCTCGCGCAGGTCCGCGAACACGGCGTAGCCGGCCTTGGCCAGTCCCTCGCGGTGCCGGCCGAGGTCGACCTCCCAGTTGGCGTAGAGCCAGTAGGTGCGGTCGTACTTCACGGCCCAGAGCCCCTCTTCCTTGGGGCTTATGACCGGCAGGCAGGTCTTGATCTCGCCGGAAAGCACCCGGGAAAGCCCGAGCGGCCAGGCACCCTTGTACACAAGGCCAAGGGGCAACGGCGAGAGCTTGGGCAGGGCGAGCAAATCCTCGCCGGAAAGCTCGGGCGAGACGAACGCCCCGGCGAAGCCGGTCCGCTCCAGCTCGCCGAGGGCGAGGGGGTTGGCGATATTGCAAAACGGCCCGGCCCACAGTTCCAGTCCTTTGGCCTTGGCCGGGAAAAGCCCGGTCTGCCAGGGCGCGCCGAGCACGAACCGCTTGCCGCCGCGCGAGCAGATGGCCGCGACAAGGCTCACGAACTCGCTTTCCTCATCCGGCCAGATCACCGGCGGCAGCCACCACCAGACCGAGGCGGCCCGGCCCAGCGGCAGATTGTGCGCCCGCTTGGTGGAGACCCACACGCCGAACGCGCCGCCCTTTTCCTTGCGCATGTCCGGATGCCGCCACACGCTTATGGCAAGGGGCTCGCCCCGGCCCGGCTTCCTGGGCCTGGGCATGGCGGGAGTGAACTCCACGGGCTTGGCCTCGCGCTCGGGCAGGCCCTCGAGCGCGGCTTCCAAGGGGCGCAGCTTGTCCATGAGCGCCGGTTCGCGGCGGTCGATCAGGTAGGCGGCCATGCCGGATTCCGGGCGCGGGCTGTCGGTTATGGTCAGCGTCAACCGGCCGCCCTTGGGCACCGGGCGCGTCACCTTGATGATGCGGTGGCCGGGCTCGTCCTCGGTGCCGAGGCGCACCAAGTCGCCGGTCATGAGCGTCACGCGGGTCGAGAGGTTCCATTGTCCGGGCTTCATGCCCCGCGTAAGCTTGCCGGCCGGCATGCCCGAGCCGGTGCGCTCCTTGGCGTCGATGGGATTCTTGGGACGCTGGGGCAGGAAATTGTAGTTGGTGGTGGCCCGGCCAAGGGACTGTTCCAGGAATTCCAGGGCCATTTTCTTGGCCGAGGCGTCGTCCGCGAAGTCGCGCAGGAGCTTGTAGGCCGCGACGGTGTGGTAGACGTAGTGGGGGCCTTTCTTGCGGCCTTCGATCTTCCAGGCCGCCACTTCCGGGATGGTGAGAAGCGCCTTGGTCAAAACGTCGAGGCTCAGGTCCTGGCAGGAGAAGTAACGGCCCTTCTGGCCCCGGTGGGCGTAGACGCGGCGGCAGGGCTGGACGCAGCGGCCGCGAAGCCCGGATTTGCCGCCGAGGAAGCTGCTCCAGTAGCAGCGGCCCGAGACGTTGTAGCACAGCGCGCCGTGGACGAAGGCCTCCAGGGAAAACCCCTCGGGCGCGGCCTCGGCCATCTCGCGCATCTCGTCCACGGAGAGTTCGCGCGGCAGCACCACCCGGGAAAAGGAATAGCCGGGCAGGGCGGCAAGTCCGGTCGGGCTCGAAACGTTGGCCAGGGTGGACAGGTGCAGTTCGCCCTTGTAGCCGGCCTGCCGCGCCACGGCGGCCACGCCGAGGTCCTGGACGATGAGCGCTTCCGGGCCGACGTCGGCCATGAGCCGCTTGACCAGCCGGCCGGCCTTGTCCGCCTCGTCGGGCTTGAGCAGGGTGTTTACGGCCACGTAGGTGCGAACGCCCCGTCCCCTTGCCAGCTCGGCCAGCCCAGCCAGTTCGGAGATGGAAAAATTTCGGGCCAGCATGCGGGCGGAGAAGTGCTTGAGCCCGCAGTAGACGGCGTCGGCTCCGGCGGCCACGGCCGCCAGAAAGGAATAGGGATCCCCCGCAGGGGCCAGGATTTCAGGCTTTTTCGCCTCGGTCATAGGGATACTCGTTTGCAGGAATTTTAGGCGGGAGATGCCGCGAGGGGAATACCATAGGTCAAAGTCGATCAAGAGGGAATACTTTTTCCGCATCCTCGGCCGCCGGCCCGTCCGTCTCCTTCCGGCGGCGAATTGGTTACCATATTGCAACAGTCCGGTTTTGATGCAATGGTGGCTGCCACGTTTTCACCGGAGGGGGAACATGCAGCTGGTCACCGAACAGATGGAGCGGTATTTGTCGGGCGGGGCCTGGATTCGCAAGATTTTCGAACAGGGCCTGGAACTCAAGAAGAAGTACGGCGAGGAAGCGGTCTGCGACTTTTCCCTCGGCAATCCCGACTTGCCGCCGCCGCCCGTGATCGGCGAGTGCCTGGCCGACCTGTCCTGCCGGATGGATAAGCCCTTCGCCCTGGGCTACATGCCCAACCCCGGCTACCCCGAAGTGCGGGCCGCCCTGGCCGAACACCTGCGCAAGGAGCAGGACGGCGCGCCCATTACCGCCGGCGACGTGATCCTCACCTGCGGCGCGGCCGGCGGCATCAACGTCTTTTTCCGCACCGTGCTCACCCCCGGCGACGTGGTCCTGTGCCCGTCCCCCTATTTTGTGGAATACGACTTTTACGCCGCCAACCACGGCGCGACCCTGACCACCGTGCCGACCAAGCCCGACACCTTCGAGCTGGACATCGCGGCCATGGAGGCGGCCATCACCCCGCGCACGCGGGTGGTGATGATCAATTCGCCCAACAACCCCACCGGCCAGATCTATTCCAAGGAAACGCTCATCGAGCTTTCGGCCATGCTCACCCGCCAAAACGCGGGCCGCGACCGGCCCATCTACCTGCTCGCCGACGAGCCGTACCGTTTTCTGGCCTACGACGGCGCGACGGTGCCGTCGGTGCTGCCGCTCTATCCGTATTCCCTGGTCATCGGCTCTTTTTCCAAAAACCTGTCCCTGCCGGGCGAGCGGGTCGGGTTCGTCGTGGTCTCGCCGGACATGCCGGGCCGGGAAAAGCTTGTGGCCGGCATGGTCTTCGCCAACCGCATCATGGGCTTCGTCAACGCCCCGGCCGTGGGCCAGGCGCTTTTGCTGCGGGCGCTCGGCCAGGAAGTGGACCGCACCATCTACGAACGCCGGCGCAAGGCCATGGCCGGGGTGCTGACCCGGGCCGGATATTCGTTTTTCATGCCGCGCGGGGCGTTTTATTTCTTCCCCAAATCGCCCATTCCGGACGAGGTGGCGTTTGTGGAGCGCCTCGCGGCCGAGCGGGTGCTGGCCGTGCCCGGGCGCGGTTTCGGGCTGCCCGGCCACTTTCGGCTGGCTTTCTGCGTGGACGAGGCCGTCATCAACCGGTCCGAGGCCGGCTTCGCCAAGGCCATGGCCGGATAACGGACGGGCTTTTTTTACAAGATATCTGTTGACAGCCCCGGTGGGGCGGCTTAATTGATCGCATCTCAACGTTGGCTAAGTCTTTGTAACCGTCTCCGAGGATCTTTGCGTTTGCGAGCTCCCGTCGACCTTTGAAGAGTTAGCCCGAAAAAAAGTTTGGAGCTTTAGCGAATGTCCAAGAAACTCTACGTCGGCAACCTGCCTTTTTCCACCAACGAAGATGAAATCCGCAACCTTTTCGCCGCCTACGGCGATGTGGAGTCGGTCAACCTGATCGTTGACCGCGAGACCGGCCGCCTGCGCGGCTTCGGCTTCGTGGAAATGTCCCCCGAAGGCGCCGATGCCGCCATGGAAGCCCTCGACGGCAAGGCTTTCGGTGGTCGCGACCTGCGCGTCAACGAGGCGCAGGAGCGTCAGCCCCGCTCCGGCGGTTACGGCGCCCCCCGTCGCAACAGCTGGTAGTCGCCGACACGCCGGTGCAAGCCGGCCACGGTATGTAGCCAAGGCCCCGTCCGCTTGCGGATGGGGCCTTTCTCGTGATTCCCGCCCGACGGGACGCTTACTTGACGCCTTGGCCAAAGGCGGTTAAGTAGTCCAACTTTGCCCTTTACCGAGGTGCCCAAGGACCATGTTCGACAGCCTTACCGACAGACTCGACGACGTCTTCCGCAAGATCAGGGGGCACGCCCGCCTGACCGAGGAGAACGTCCAGACCGCCTTGCGCGAGGTTCGTCTGGCCCTGCTCGAGGCCGACGTCAACTTCAAGGTCGTCAAGGACTTCGTCGACCGCGTGCGCGAGCGGGCCATGGGCCAGGACGTCCTCAAAAGCCTGACCCCGGGCCAGCAGGTCGTCAAGATCGTCCACGACGAAATGGTCGAGCTGCTCGGCGGCGAAGCCCGGGAACTGGACCTCAAGGCCTCCCCGGCCGTCATCATGGTCGTGGGGCTGCAAGGCTCGGGCAAAACCACCACCTGCGCCAAGCTGGCCCTGAAGCTGCGGCGGGAACTGAAGCGCAAGCCTTATCTGGTGCCGGCCGACGTCTACCGCCCGGCGGCCATCGACCAGCTCCATAAGCTGGCGTCACAGCTCGATATCGAGGCTTTTCCGTCCACCACGGACCAGAACCCGGTGGACATCTGCACGGCCGCCCTGGAAGAGGCCAAGCGCACCGGCCACGACGTGGTGCTGCTCGACACCGCCGGCCGCCTGCATGTCGACGAAGCCCTCATGGAGGAGCTTTCGGCCATCAAGGCCAAGACCGGGCCCGGCGAAATCCTGTTCGTGGCCGACGCCATGACCGGCCAGGACGCCGTCACCGTCGCCTCCTCGTTCAACGACCGCTTGGGCGTCACCGGCGTGGTGCTCACCAAGATGGACGGCGACGCCCGGGGCGGCGCGGCCTTGTCCGTGCGCCAGGTCACGGGCAAGTCCATCAAGTTCGTGGGCACGGGCGAAAAGGTTTCGGACCTGGAAGTCTTCCATCCCGACCGGGTCGCCTCGCGCATCCTCGGCATGGGCGACATCCTGACGCTCATCGAAAAGGCCCAGGCCGACGTGGACGCCGATGAAGCGGCGGCCATGGAAAAGAAACTGCGCAAGGCGCAGTTCACCCTGGAAGATTTCCGCACCCAGATGCGCCGGGTCAAAAAGCTCGGTTCCATCGAGGGCCTGCTCAAGCTCATCCCCGGCATGTCCCAGATCCGCAAGCAGCTGGGCGAAGTGCAGATGCCGGAAAAGGAGATGGCCCGGGTCGAGGCCATCATCAATTCCATGACCAAGGCCGAGCGGGCCACGCCCAAGCTCATCAACGTCAGCCGCAAGGAACGCATCGCCAAGGGCTCGGGCACCACGGTCCTGGAAGTCAGCCAACTGCTGAAAAATTTCACCCAGATGCAAAAGATGATGCAGCGCATGATGGGCGGCAAGGGCATGCCGAGCATGCCCAAGATGCCCCCCGGCATGAAGCTGCCCGGCGGCATGCCGGGCGGGATGCCGGGGATGCCTCCGGGAATGCCTGGCGGTATGCCTGGGGGCATGCCGGGAGCCCCCGGCGGCGATCCCGAAGCCGTTCGCGCCGCCCGGGCCGCGGCCAAGGCCGCGGCCAAGAAGAAAAAGGAACAACGGAAAAAACGGAAAAAACGCTAGCCGCATGGCGGGCGAATATTCCACAACAGCTCTCACCCCGAAGGACAGGAGAATACGTTATGGCCATGAAACTGCGTCTGACCCGCATGGGTTCCAAGAAGCGCCCGTTTTACCGCATCGTCGCCATGGATTCCAAGACCCGCCGCGACGGCCGCGCCCTGGAGTATCTCGGCTACTACAACCCCATGGTTGACCCGGCCGAAATAAAAGTGGATAGTGAAAAAGTGCGGTCCTGGCTTGAGCGTGGAGCCAAGCCCTCGGATACCGTGCGCGCCCTGCTGCAGAAGGCTGACGTCTAGGCTCCTCCGGCACACGCCGCTTGGAAGGAGAGGTCCGGGCCGGAAATCCCAGACGCCGCCGCTTCACCCCCGGGTGCGGCCCGGGGGTATACGGAAACGGAGGCGGAAGTCCTTCGCTTGCTCTTACGGTTACCTCAGGAGGTGCGTATGTTGAAGGACTTGATTGAGTATGTGGCCAAATCCCTGGTGGACAACCCGGATCAGGTGCAGGTGTCGGAGATAGAGGGCGAACAGACCTCGGTCATCGAACTCAAGGTGGCCAAGGAAGACCTCGGCAAGGTCATCGGCAAACAAGGCCGGACCGCCCGCGCCATGCGTACCATCCTCGGCGCGGCCTCGACCAAGGCCCGCAAGCGCTCCGTGCTGGAGATCCTCGAGTAGGAACGCCCGCGCCGATTCGACACGACCGCCATGGGCCCGGAAAAATACATCATTGTGGGTGACGTGGCGCGCCCACACGGCATCCGGGGGGAGTTGTGCATCGACAGCCATGCCGACTCCCCTTCGTACTTCGACCGGGGAGCGGAGGTGCTCCTGTGCCCGCCCGGGTCTCCTGGGCGCGGCCGCGTCTATACCGTGCGCGCCGCCCGCGTCCATAAGGAACGCCTTCTCGTCAGCTTCGAGGGCGTCCCGGACCGCAACGCCGCCGAGCTCCTGCGGGGGCTGGCCGTTTGCGTGCCGGCCTCGCGCCTTGTCCCGCCCGATCCCGACGAAGTCTTCCTGCATCAACTCCTCGGCCTGCGCGTGCGTCTGGCCCAAGCCGCCCCGGGCAGTCCCGATTTCGGCGTCATCGAAGACGTCCGCGACTCCGGCGGGGCCGAGCTTTGGGTGATTCGCGACGCCGCCGGCCACGAGATTCTTTTTCCCGCCGCCGACGAGCTGGTCCCCGACATCGACCTTGAGGCCGGTTTCGTGGTCATCGACCCGCCGCCCGGTTTGTTGGAACTCTACCAGACCGACTGACACCGCGTTCATTCGTCCGAGTGTTGCCGCAATGGCGATGTTTTCCCGCAAGGCAAGGCCGACATATATCGGTTTTGTTTGGGGGAGGCTGCCGTGTTGTCGTTGCACTGTCGCTGTTGTTGGTCGGGCCGGCTGGGGGCAGTGCGGCCGCGCGCGGCGCATATTTGAAGAATACGCCCTCGCGTCCGTCCTGCCCCCAGCCGGCCCTGGTCGCGCGTCCCATCCCCGAAAGCGATGCGTACCGACCGTACGGATCCACACAGCCATTGGAAAGCAAGAGGCGTACGTACCCTCGCATGGCATGGCACTCCGGCGAGCGCGGCTTGCCGCCAAAGCTGAAAACAACCCCCGCTGCTGCGTGTGCAGGTTCGCCGGCTCGCCCGATGTGGACTCCCATTCGAGTGAAGGGTGCGCCTCTACAGTATTGCTCTTCCTTTGTGGATAGAAAAGGGCTCTTCATTCCTTTGGAAATGAAGAGCCCTTTTTCTGCCGCGCCCGGTGAACCCCATGCCCCCTTTGAAAGTTTTTGATGGGGGGTCCGGGGGGAAACTTTTTTCAAAAAGTTTCCCCCCGGCCGCCGGAGGCACCCCTCATATATCGCCTCCGGCAGCGAAGCCCGAGGCCCAGGCCCAGTGCAGGTTGAAGCCGCCGAGGCGGCCGGTGACGTCGAGCAGTTCGCCGATGACGTAGAGGCCGGGGATGTCGCTTGCGGCCAGGGTCTTGGAGGAGATGCGGTCCACGGTGACGCCGCCGAGGGTCACTTCGGCCTTGGCGTAGCCTTCGGCCCGGGCCGGGGCGAAGGAGAAGGCGGCAAGCGACGCGGCGAGCTTGCGGCGGGCTTTGGGGGAGAGGCCGGCGGCGGGGCCGGTCGCGCCGAGGTGCTGGCACAGGGCGGTGGCCAGGCGTTTGGGCAGGCAACCGGACAGGGCGTTTTTGATCTCCTGGCGGCCGGCTTCGGCCAGGATCGCCTCGGGATCGCGGCCGGGCAGCCAGTCGATGGAAAGCGTTTCGCCCTCGCGCCAGAAAAGCGAGGCATCGAGCACGGCCGGGCCGGAGACGCCTTTGTGGGTGAAAAGCAGCTCGCCGGTGATGTCGCATGGGCCGGTCAGGCGCACGGGCAGGGATACGCCGGCAAGTTCGCGGCAAAGCGGGGCCATGTCCGGCCCGGCCAGAAGCGGGGTGAGGCCCGGGCGCAGTTCAGTGGCCGGCAGGCCGAAGCCCCGGGCCAGGGTGTAGCCGCAATCCGTGGCACCAAGTCCCGGCCAGGATTTCCCGCCCAGGGCCAGCACCAGGGAGGTTGCGCGCACGGAACCGGCCTCGGTGTCGATGACGAAGACGTCGCCGTCCTTGCGGGCGTCGCGCACACGCGTGCCGAGCTGGATGCGAGCGCCCGCCCGCCGGGCCTCGCTCAGGAGAAACCGGGTCAGGGCACGCGCGCCGTCGCGGCAGAAGACCTTGCCGCCGGGTTCCTCGACCGTGGCCACACCGCCGGCATGGATCCAGTCCAGGAAGTCGGCGGGGGAGAAGCGGGCCAGGGCCGATTTGACGAAATGCGGGTTGGCGCAATGGTAATCCGCGGCCCGGATGTCGGTGTTGGTGCAATTGGCCCGGCCGCCGCCGGCGGCCAGCACCTTGCGGGCGGCCTTGGGGCCGTGGTCGATGACGAGGGTGTCGCGCCCCCTGCCGGCGCAGGCAATGGCGCAGCAAAGCCCGGAGGCCCCGGCTCCCAGAATGACGACGTCAGTGTGCATATTGTGAGAGATGAGCCGGGGGGAAACCTTTCTTGCAGAAAGGTTCTCCCCCCGGACCCCCTTTCCAAAGACTTTTAATAATAATGAAGTGTTAACTGTATAACACTGGCCACGTTATAAATTTTAGGAAGGGGAGAGCGCGAGAGGGGAGAACCCTTTTTCAAAAGGGTTTCCCCTCTCGCACTTTCTTCCCCATTCTTCCTTCCCTCTTCCCTAATTTCCGGCCACGGCCATCCAGGTTTCGAGGGCGTCGAGCAAGCGCGTTTTGGCGACGGGTTTGGCCTGGAAATCGTCGCAGCCGGCGGCCAGTCCCCGCTGGCGGTGTTCCTCGAAGGCATGGGCGGTCAGGGCGATGACCGGGGTGCGGGGGCGGCCCAGTTCCGTTTCCATGCGGCGCAGGGCCCTTGTCGTTTCGAGGCCGTCCATTTCGGGCATTTCCATGTCCATGAGCACGATGTCGTAGGGCGTCTCGCGCAGGGCTTCGAGTCCGGCCTGCCCGCTGGGAGCCCAGGTCAGGTCGAAGCGGCTGTCTTCGAGCATGATTCTGGTGACTTCGGCGTTGCCGGGGCTGTCCTCGATGAGCAGGACCGTCGCCCGTCGGCCTGGATGGGAAATGACTGTGGGTTTTGCCGCATGCGGCAAGGCGTCTTGCGGGACCGGGGTATGCACCGGGCGCAACGGCAGGCGCACCGTGAAGGTCGATCCCTGGCCGACCGCCGTTTCCACCCGGATGCTGCCGCCCATCAGGTCCACGAGCTTTTTGGAGATGGCCAGCCCCAGGCCTACCCCGCCGTAGAGCCGGCTGGTGGTGGCGTCGGCCTGGGTGAAGCGGTCGAAAATGACGGGCAGTTTGTCCACGGGGATGCCGATGCCGGTGTCGCGCACGTCCAGGCGCAGCCAGTCCCCGCCGGTGGGGCCGGCCTCCCGGCCGACGGCCAGGACGATGCTGCCCTGGTGGGTGAATTTGACGGCGTTGCCGAGCAGGTTGACCAGGACTTGCCGGATGCGGTCCGGGCTTAGGGAAACGCTCGGGGGCAGGTCTTCGGCGAGATCGAGGCGCAGGGCGATGTCTTTCGCGGCGGCGTCGGGGCGCATCATGTCCACGATGCGTCCGGCCAGCTTCCCGATGTCGCAGGGCTTTTCCTCGATGATAAGTCCGCCGGATTCGATCTGGGACAGGTCGAGGATATCGTTTAACAAGGTGAGCAGGCTTCCCCCGGCGATTTCGATGGCGCGGATGGCCTGGGTCTGCTTGGGCGGCAGGTCGGCGGCCGAGAGCGCCTGGGCCATGCCCAGGATGGTGTTCATGGGCGTGCGGATTTCATGGCTCATGGTGGAGAGGAATTCCGTTTTGGCCCGGTTGGCGGCTTCGGCGGCTTCCTTGGCCCGGCGCAGGGACCGCTCTATGGCCTTGCGCTCGGTGATGTCCACCAGCACGGACAGGAGGCAGGTTTCGCCGTACGCCTGGATGGGCACGGCGGAATAGAGCACCACCACGGTGGAGCCGTTTTGGTGGAGCAGTTCGAGTTCCTTGCCGACGATGGAGCCCTTGGCGACAAGTTCGTCCACCAGCGCCCGGCGGTCCTCGGGGTGTGGCCACACCCCGAGGTGCAGGCTTTCGCGGCCGATCACAGCCGCCTTTTCGTAGCCGAACATGCGCGCTCCGTTTTCATTGATATCCACGACGCGGCTGTCGCGCTGGGCGCTCACGCAAAGCCCGACCGGGGAGAGGCGGAAGATCTTGGCCAGTTGGTCCTGGCTTTCCCGCAGGGCGGTCTCGTCCCTTTTGCGGCGGGTGATGTCTGTATGGGAGCCGGCCATGCGCACGACCTGGCCCTTTTCGTCCTTGGAATTTGCACCCCGTCCGACGATCCAGCGGTAGGAGCCGTCCGCGTGACGCATGCGGTATTCCACGACGAAGCTGTCCGTTTCACCCGTGGCGCAGCGACGGTTTTCCCGCAGGACGGCCTCGACGTCGTCGGGATGGATGCGTTGGTTCCATTCCGTAACGGTCGGGGATAACGCGTCCGGGGCGAGCCCGAGGATTTCCAGGTAACGGGGCGAAAAATAGACCGCATCCGTACGCAGGTCCCAGTCCCAGATGCCGTCGTTGGAAGCGCGCACCACCAGCGCATAGCGGGCTTCGCTGGCGGCGAGCGCTTTCTCGGCCTGCTTGCGTTGGGTGATCTCGTTGCCGACGCACAGGAATTCGGTCGGGAGTCCCTTGGGATCGCGCAGGGCGATGACGGACCACGTGATCCAGATGGCGCGGCCGTTCTCGCCGATATGCCGCCGGTCCAGGGTTCGCGCGCCGTCCGGAGCCTCGGCCAGGACGGCCAGGATCGCCCCCCACGATTCGGAGGCATCGCTTCCCGGCGCGCCACCCAAGGCGTCGATGTCGCGTCCGAGCATGCGCTCAAGGGGCAGGCCGAAGACCCGCTGGCCCCAGGCGTTGCAGAATACCACCCGGCCGAGGAGATCGAGGCGCACGATGAGGCAGGCCGCGTTTTCGACCAGTTCCCGGTAGCGGCGTTCGCTTTGGCCGACCGCTTCGAGCAGCTCCTCGAGCCTGGCTGTCTGGCGGCGGACGGTGCGCCGCAGCAGCGCGTTTATGGACAGCAAAACGAGCGCGGCCGCGGCCAACGCCGCCACGGCCAGCAGGGCGTAGCGCAGGCCGGACGAGGGGAAAAGGGGCGTGCCGCGCCACTTCTTGTCGATTGCCTTGAGGTCCTTGGCCGCAATGCCGTCGAAGCCCGCTTCGACGAAGCGCAAAAGCGCCGCGTTTCCCTTGCGCACGGCAGTGTGCAACTTGCCGGAATAGAGGATGAAGGCCAGCCTGAATTCGCCGTCGAGCCCCTGTCTGTAAAGGTGGTACATCGCCGGCGGGGCGTCCATGCAAAAGACCTTGATATTGCCGTTCTTGGCGGCCTGGATCACGTCCTCGTAGGTGTCGTAGTACAAAAGCGGGCCGATGCCGTGCCGCTGCAAAATCTCGGCGCAGGCGTCGCCGCGTTTGACCGCCACCGGAAAGCCGCGCAGGGAAGCCATGTCGGTGATGCCGGAGAGGTCCTTTTGCACGAAGACCGGCACGTCGATGGTCGCGTAGGGTTTGGAGAACAGGAAGTCCTTTTGGCGGGTCTCGTTTTCGAAAAACAGGTCGATGACGTCGGCCTCGCCATGGCGCATGGCGTTTTGGGCCGCGTCCCAGTTCATGGGAACGAGGGTGACCGGCACGCCGGTGCGTTTTTCCCAAAGCTTCCAGCGATCAACCAGGATGCCGCGCACCTCGCCCGAAGGGGTGGTGATGATGTAGGGCGGGTAATCCTTGTCCACGACCACGGTGAGTTTTTCCGGGCGTGTGGGTGCGGCTTGGGGCGGTTCCGCCGGGGACGGCTCGGTTGCGGCCGGGGCGAAGGCGGGGAGGAGGGCGATCGCCAGGAAGGCGGCGACAATAAGAAAAAAGAAGGCGCGGGCGGCGAGCGACAAGGGATGGCCGGCGAAAGCGGCCGGGGGAAAGGCGTCGGACGGGCGGCGAGAGGCCGCCGCCTCGGGTATTGGAAATCGCATTGCCGCTCTGTTGTTGAAGTCGCGCCGTCTTGCGGCAGGTCCATGCCCGCAATGGCTTTCCTGTTACGCGAAAGCCCAGCGGGCGGCAATGCGGCTTCACCCGCCCGCCTTCGACAAATTGGGCGATACGGTTTTCCTGAAAATGGAAAAGGTGGCGGAGTCGGCTAACTCCATTCCTTCATCGGCGGGTTGGACTTGCCGGTCATGGATTCGATGTCGATGCGCACCACGGCCGTTTTGGACACCACCTCGGGCCGGAAACCTTCTTCCGGGCCGGCAAAGTGCCGCATGAGGATGCGCAATCCCTCGACTTTTTCCGCTTCGTCCTCGAGGAAGACGGCCGTGCCGAAGCCGATGACCGACTTGTAGTAGGCGGTGTAATCGCAGGGGCGTTCACCGGTGACGATTTCCACGGCGCTGTCGATCTCGAAGCAGACCTTGGGGTTTTGACGCAGGATGTCCATCTTCTTGCCCTTGAGCGATGAATGGAAATAAAGGTGTCCGGCGGCGTAGCCGATGTTGACGGGCACGACATAGGGCCACGCGCCGTCGTAGAGCCCGAGCCGGCACACCTTGGCCCGCATGAGCTGTTCTTCCAGTACGCCTCTGTCCGTGAGTTCCCGCTCTTTCTTGCGCATCGCCTTTCTCCCGGCAGCATTCGAGCCGTTTGTTTGGTTGGGGCTGGCTGGCCGGCGGCGGGGCGGGATAGCCGCGTGCGGCGCATATTTGAAGAATACGCCTTCGCGTCCGCTCCACCCCGCCGCCGGCCCTGGGAACGCGTCCCAGGTTCGGGAACGATTTCCGCCCGCCCGGCATCCCTGTGGGGAAAGCCTGGCTCTGTTCCCAAAAAAATGAAAAACCCCATATCCCCTCTCAGGCGGAGCCTCCGCCCCTTTGAACGTTTTTGAAGGGGGTCCGGGGGAAACTTTTTTCAAAAAGTTTCCCCCGGCCGCCGGAGGCATTCCATTCCCTCTCATCGCATCGGCTTACGCGGTCATGGCGTCGCAGACCTTGTGCATGAGCGCCTTGATGTCCTTGAAGGCTTCGCGCCCGGCGTGCATCTGCTTGGGGTGGTGGATGGTGGGGCCGGGGGTGGCCACATCGGCGGCGCAGTACTTGATGAGCTTCTGCATGTTCACCGGCTGGGTCTCCAGATGGAACTGCAGGCCGACGACCTGGCCGCCGTTGGCGACGAAGGCCTGGTTGGCGCAGGCGGCAGAGGAAGCGGCATGGACGGCTCCCGGCGGGATGGAGAAGGTGTCGCCGTGCCAGTGGAAGGCGTAGAAGGATTGGGGGAATCCGGCGAAGACCGGCTCGGCCAGACCTTCCGGGGTCATTTCCACCTTGAACCAGCCGATTTCCGGCACCGGATTCTTGGTCACCGTGCCGCCGAGGACGGCGGAGACGAGCTGGGCTCCCAGGCAGATGCCGAGCACCTTCTTGCCGGCGGCGATGGCCGCTTCGATGGCTTTTTTCTCGCCGGCCAGCCAGGGATATTCTTTTTCGTCGTAGACGCTCATGGGCCCGCCCATGACGATGAGCATGTCGTAGTCCGAGGCCGGAGGCGGGGTCTCGTCGGCGTAGAAGCTGGTGGCGGTCAGGGAGTGGTCTTTTTCGGCGGCAAAGGATGCGATGGAGCCCACATCCTCGAAGGGGACATGGTAAAAGGCGTGCAGGCGCATGGGTACCTCCCGAAGTGACGATGGAAGTCGGCGCGGCGAAAGCGCCGATGCCGGTTGTCGGTTCCGCCCCGGGTTCTTGTCAAGGCCGGGGGGCCGCAAACGCCGGCCGGGGCTTTCCACGGGGGGGCGGGTTGTCATATAGGGGCATCATGCCCCACGCCCCGGCGCGGGCGGCTACCAATTAAAACATGAGGAACTCCATGACCAATTCCACGTGGCATGCCCAGACGCTGGCCCTGCATGCCGGCCATGCTCCGGATGAGGATACGCTTTCCCGGGCCGTGCCCATCTACCAGACCACAAGCTTTTTGTTCCGCGATGCCGCCCATGCGGCCAACCTGTTCGCGCTCAAGGAAGCCGGCTACATCTACACGCGGCTTGGCAACCCCACCACCGACGTGCTGGAAAAGCGCCTGGCCGCCCTGCACGGCGCTCCGGCCTGCCTGTGCACGGCCTCGGGCATGTCCGCCATTTTCTACGCTGTGGTCGCCATCACCAAGGCCGGACAGAACATCGTTTCGGGCAGCAACCTCTACGGCGGCACCCACACGCTTTTCGAGCATACGCTGAGGCGCTTCGGCATCGAGGTGCGGTTCGTTGATTCTTCCGACCCGGCCAATTTCGCCCGGGCCATCGATGCCGACACGCGCCTCGTCTACACCGAATCCATCGGCAACCCGCGCTGCAACGTGGACGATCTGCCCGCCATCGCCAAGGTGGCCCACGACGCCGGCATCCCCTTTATTCTGGACAACACTGTGGCCGCGCCGCCCATCCTCAATCCCTTCGAGGTGGGGGCGGACATCGCCGTCTATTCGCTGACGAAAATCATCGGCGGCCACGGCACATGCATCGGCGGGGCCATTGTCGAAAGCGGCGGCTTCGACTGGGCGGCGGGCGGAAAATTCCCGGAGATCACCGCGCCCGACCCCACCTACCACGGGGCCAATTTCTGGGAGATGCTCTGTGAGCTCGAGGGCACGCCGTGCTCGGCCTTTTGCACCAAGTTGCGCACCGGGCTCATGCGCGACATCGGCGCGACGCCGGCCCCCATGAACAGCTTCCTTATCATCCAGGGCCTGGAGACGCTGCCGCTTCGGGCCCGGGCGCACTGCGCCAACGCCCAGCGCGTGGCGGAATTTCTGGAAGCCCATCCCAAGGTGGCCTGGGTCAATTACGCCGGCCTGCCAAGCCACAAGGACCATGCCCGGGCCAAGAAGTTCTTTCCCCTCGGTCCGGGAGCGGTGTTCGGCTTCGGACTCACGGGCGGCATCGAGGCCGGGCGCACATTCATCGAATCGGTGAAGCTGTGCTCGCATCTGGCCAACATTCTCGACGCCAAGACCCTCGTCATCCACCCGGCCAGCACCACCCATTCCCAGCTCACCCCCGACGAGCTGGCGGCGGCCGGCGTGGCCCCGGACATGGTGCGCATCTCGGTCGGCATCGAAGACGTGCGCGACATCATCGCCGACCTGGACCAGGCCCTGGCCCAGGTCCCGGCGTAGGAGAGGGGGAGGAAGGAACCGGGGGAGGGAA
>NZ_AECZ01000025.1 GCF_000179555.1 Solidesulfovibrio fructosivorans JJ] | reverse complement strand
CGGCCGCCGGAGGCATCCTTTCTCTTCCCTCCTATCGTGGCTTTGTCGCCTGGCGGCGGTCGAACACGGCCCGGATGGCGCCTTCGAGTTCCTCGGTGGGGCAGGGTTTTAGCAGGTAATCGGCCGCGCCGCCGGCGATCATGGCCGCGGCGATGTCGACCGAGGCGTGGCCGGTGAGCACCAGCACTTCGGCTTCGGGGCAGGCCTGGCGCAAGAGCGGCAGGGCCTCTTCGCCCGAGAGTCCGGGCATTTTCACGTCCAGCACGATGACGTCGCAGGGGGCTTCGGCCAGGAGGTTAAGCGCCGCTTCGCCGCCGCCGGCGTCGCGCACGGCGAAGCCGTGGCGGGAGAGCAGCTTGGAGAGGGTCTCGCGGAAGCGTTCCTCGTCGTCCACAATAAGCACACGGATGGGGTCGGCCATGGGGGCTCCGTTTGGTTATGGGCGTGGCGTCACAGGGGCAGGGTCACGGTGAAGGTCGCGCCTTCCCCGGGCGGGCTCACGGCGGCGAGCGTTCCGCCGAGGCGCGCCACGATGCCGTGGGAAAGCGACAGGCCGAGTCCCGTGCCCTGGCCGGGCTGTTTGGTGGTAAAGAAGGGGTCGAAGATTTTTTCCATGTTTGCCGGGGAAATGCCGCTGCCGGTGTCGCGCACGGCGATGACGGCCCATTTGCCTTTGCGCCGGGTGGAAAGGGTGATGGCGCCGCCTTTCGGCGTGGCGTGCAGGGCGTTGGTCAGGAGGTTCAGGATCACCTGGCGCAAAAGCGGCACGTCGGTGCGCACCGGGGGCAGATCGGACGCGTAGTCGCGCACGATGGCCACGTCCCGGCCCCGGGCTTCGCGCTCGACCAAAATCGCCATGTCCTCGATGACCCGGTCCAGGGCTTCCTCCTGGAGCACGGGGTCCATCTTGCGGGCGAAGTTGAGCAGCTTGTGGGTGATCTGGCGGCAGCGGTCCACCTGGCTGGCGATTTCGCGCAGGCTGTCGCGCGCGTCGTCCAGGTCCGTTTCGGCCAGGCACGGCCCGCCGGCCAGAAGCTCCCGGGCCAGGTCGAGCTCCTGGGTGATGATGGCCAGCGGATTGTTGATCTCGTGGGCGATGCCCGAGGAAAGTTCACCGATGGAGGCGAGCTTTTGGGACTGGAGCAGGCTCAGGTTCATTTCGCGCAGTTCGTGTTCGCGATGGCGGGTGCGCCTGGCCAGGGCCAGGGCCGAACTTATGCACACGGCGCCGGCGAAAAGGGCCAGGGCGACGTCCACGGCCGGGGGCGTGGCCAAGGTGGCCAGCACCGCCGCGCCGGCCAACCCCGGAGCCAGTACGGTATGGGGCCAAAGGGGCGGAAACGCCCCCGGGTCAGCCCTGATTGGAACGGGCTTCGTTGAGCTTTTTGCGTTCATGGGCTTTGCGGGCTTTTTCCAGCAGCTCTCCGAAGTCCACGGGCTTGAGCACGTAATCGTAGGCCCCGAGCGACATCCCCTCCATGCCGGCTTCCACCGAGGCATGGCCGGTGAGGATGATGACCTCGACCAGGGGGTGGCGCTTTTTTATTTCCCGAAGCACCGTCATCCCGTCCATGCCCGGCATGCGCATGTCGAGGATGACCACATCGAAGTCCTGGTTTTCCATCAGTTCCAGGGCCTGCGCGCCGCTTGCGGCGGCGGTGACCGGGATCTGGCGATAGGTGAAGCGCTTGACCAGGGTCTCGATGAAATCGGCCTCGTCGTCCACGGCCAGTACGCGAAGTCCCATCCGTTCCTCCCCTGCCGCGCCTTGATGTTCTTGCCCGGGATGTGTCGCGCGCGGCGATTGCAGGGAACACGTCATGAAGCCATCTTGTCTCAAAAAAGCCGTTTCCCTTGCAAAAGCAAGGCTCAGGCGTGCAGCGGCAGCGTGATGTGGAAGGTGGTGCCCTTGCCTTCCTCGCTGGTCACGCGGATGTGCCCGCCCAGCTTCTCGATGATGCTGTAGCTGATGGTGAGCCCGAGTCCGGTCCCTTCGCCGACTTTCTTGGTGGTGAAGAAGGGATCGAAGATCTTTTCCATGGCCTCTTTGCCCATGCCCTTGCCGGTGTCGGCGATGGCGATGTCCACCTCGCCGGTCTCGGGCAGGGACCGGGTGGTCACGGTGATGGTCCCGTTCTTGTCGATGGCGTCTATGGCGTTGTCCATGATGTTGAGGAAGACCTGCTGGAGCTGGGAGGTGTCGGATTCGATGCGGGGCAGGTCGCTTTGGTAGTCGCTGACGAAGGTGATGCCCCGGAAGCTGGCCTCGTTTTCCAGAAACGAGCGGGTCTGGTTGAGCAGCAGGTTGATGTCGAGATCCTCCTGGGTGGGCTCCATGCGGCGGGCGAAGCCGAGCAGGCGGTGGGTGACGTCCTTGGCCCGGCGCACGTGGAACTCGATTTTGCTCACGGCGTCGGCGAATTCCTGGAAGTTGGGGCTGGCCTTGATGTCCTCCTCGCTTAGCAGGTCGCGCATCCAGCCGGCCTTTTCCATGATGATGGCCAGGGGGTTGTTGACCTCGTGGGCCACGCCGGCGGCCAGTTTGCCCAGGGCCGCCATCTTGCTCGACTGGGTCAGCGATGCGTCGAGCGCCGCTTTTTCCCGCTCGGCCTCGATCAGCGCCTTGACCGTGCCGCCGGCAACCATCACCGCCCCGCCGATAATGAGCAGCATGCCGCCGGCCAAGAGCACGACGAGCAGCCAGCGGGCCCTGGTCACGGGCAGGAGCTCCTCCCGGGGATCGTCCTTGACCACCAGCAGCCAGTCCTTGTGGTTGAGCCAGGTCATGGCGAAAAGCGAGGTCTGGCCGTCCACGGTCAGGCTTTCCACGCGGGTGCCGGCGAAGCGGGGAATGTCCGGGAAATCGAGGGTGTCGAACATGGCGTGGTCGAAGCGCGGCTTGGTCTGGAGCACGTGGTCGGCGGAGAGCAGGAAGGCGTCGCCGGATTTGCCCAGATGGATGCTGCGCACCAGCGAATCGAAAATGTCCGAGTCGATGGCCGCCCGCAGCACCCAGGTCCGGTCGCCCTCACGGCGGCTGACGGCGATGTTGAAGTGCGGGTAGTTGCGAAAGCCCAGGAACACGTCGCTGACGTGAATGCCCTTGGCCATGACCTTTTTGAACCATGCCTCGTGGCCGTAATCGACGCCGCGCAGCTTGTAGGGCCCGACGTAGGAGACGCAGATGCCGTTCTGGTCGATGACCTGCAAATCGATGAAGGATTTGCTGTGCAGCAGGAGCACGCTGAAAATGTGTTCCAGGTATTCTTTCTGGGAGAGGTCGCGGTAGGATTCGGTCTGGGCCAGGTTGGAGAGCTGGGCCACGCGTTCGGCCAGAAACAGGTCGATGGTGAGCTTCTTGTTCTCGACCAGATTGCTCAGGTTGTCGTACACCTTGGCGGTGTAGGTCACATAGAAGCGGTCGTAGAGAGCGATGCCGAGACTCAAAAGGGGAATAAAGGAGAACGCCAAGGTGATGGCGATGAGTTTCAGGCGCAATTTGCTGAGTTGATCCTGTAGCATACGGACGCCTCGCTGGTTATGCCGCCTGGAGAAGAATAGCCCAGGCCCGCCGCGATGGAAAGCGGTGCCGGTTAGGCCGCTTCGGCCAGCGGTACGGTGACGGACACCGTGCTGCCTTTTCCGGGTTCGCCGGTGATGCGGATGGAGCCGCCGTGGTACTCGACCACGGCCCGCGCCGCGGCCAGGCCGATGCCGAGCCCCGGCATCTTGCCGGTGAGGTTGTCGCCGAGTTGGAGAAATTTTTCGAAAACCGCCTCGCGTTTTTCCGGCGGAATGCCGGGGCCGCTGTCCTCCACGCTGATGACGGCCATCTTCCCTTCGCGCGTCACCCGGCAGGCGATGTGCCCGGACTCGGTGAATTTGACGGCGTTGGAAAACAGATGGCGCAGCACGTAGACGAGGCGTTCGCGGTCGCAGCGCAGCGGCGGCAGGTCGGAAGGAATCGCGCAGGCGTAGCGCAACCCCTTTTCGGTCATGACTTCGGTGAAGGGCGAGACGGCCCGGTCCACGATTTCGGCCGCGGAGACCATGCCCATGGCCAGCGGCGTTTCCCCGGCCTCCAGGGAGGACAGCTCCAGCACGTTGTCGATCATTTGGGCCAGCCGGCGTCCCTCGCCGAGCATGATGTCCAGGTTGTCCCGGAAGCGGACCATTTCGGCGTCAAGTTCCGGCCGGCCGGCCACGGCCTGGGGAAGGGGGCCGCGCTCCAGGCGCTTGCGCATGACCTGGGCGAAACCGACCATGGACGTGAGCGGCGTTTTGAGCTCGTGGGAGACGAGGCTTAGGAAATTGGCCTTGACCCGGCCCAGGTCCTCGGCGCGCCGGCAGGCTTCCCGGGCGCGCCGGGCCTCGTTGGCGGCCTCGCGTTCCTTGCGGGCCAGATCGAGGATGGTGGCCAGCAGATGGGTTTCCATGCGGCCTATGTCTTTGGCCAGGGCGTGGAATTCCCCCGAAAAATCAGCCGGGTTCAAATCGGACGCCTCGCCCCGGGCCACGCGTCGGGCATGGCCGCCGATGGCGGCAAGGGGCATGGCCACCGATCGGAACACGGCCCAGCCGGCCAAGGCCACCAGGACAAGGACAGCCCCCTGGATGCCCCAGCCGATCAGGGTGGATTGCCGCGCGATGTCCCGGCGACGGGTTTCGTAGCGCTTTTCGAGGGCCTCGGTCATGGGTTCCAGGGCCCGGGCGGCGGCCACGAAGGCGGTGGTGGTGGAGCCGACCTGCTCCAGCCGGCCGGCATAGACGGCCAGGGCGTCGCGGTAGCGCGAGAGCGCGGCGGCCGCCGCGTCGCCGGCCGGGCCGTCGCTCCGGGCCTGGGCGATCAGGCCGTCCGCTTCCGCCTCCAGCCCCTGCAAGGGTTCTCCCGCGCCGGAGACGAGCCAGCGCTTTTCCAGCAGGCGCAGCCGGACGAGGCCGCTTGCCAGGGCCGGATCGACGCGTTCCAGATGTTCCAGATCCCGCGATCGCTCCAGAAACCGTGCGGCCGGAGCGTCGATGCCCCCGGGGGCGGGCCGGTCGGTCATGGCTTCGAAGCTGGTGAGGTACTCGCGTAAAAGGAGCAGGGCGGCGTCGCAGGGGGCGGCATGGGACGGGTCGAGTTCGCGGATGGTTTCCACGTCCCGGATGGCCGTTTGCTGGTTGCGACGTACGGCGGTCAGGGATTCCTGGTCGTGGCGCAGGAAGTAGTTCTTTTCCTGGCGCCGCATGCCGAGCACCGCGATCTTGGTGGAAACGGCCAGACGTTCCAATTCCAGGGTGCGTTCGATGAGACGGGTTTCCAGATGGTCGATTGCGAAGACCAGCAGGAATCCGGCCAGAATGCAGCCAAAAAGCGCGAGCAGCTTTCGCTTGACGCTTATGGCCGCGAATTTCGCCCCGGGTGTTGTCACGACCGTCTCCCTGCCCGCCTGGGGCCGATGGCGGTTGTCGCCGGTCCCGGCCGCGCAAAGTCGCAGTCGGGGCGCTTGATAAGCCTAGCCCATACGGCCCGGGTTATCCAGCGGATTGTGCCCTGTTTCACATGCGACGGCGGGGAAGCACGAAAAGAGCCCGCGAGAGGGGGAACCCTTTAAAAAGGGGTGGCCCCACTCTCGCGCGTTTCTTTTCTTAGTCGTTTCCTTTTATTTTGCAACAGATAGTATAGTTGCAGCTATCCGACACCGCCGTGAAGCCGCTTTCGTCCGGCAGGCGCCTGCGCGACAGGGCCTAGTGCAGGCCCTTGGCGAATTCGCCGTAGCCGGCGGCCTCCATGTCCTTGGCGGGAATGAAGCGCAGGGCGGCGGAATTCATGCAGTAGCGAAGGCCAGTCGGCGCGGGGCCGTCCTTGAAAACGTGCCCCAGGTGCGAGTCGCCGTGGCGGCTGCGCACTTCGGTGCGTGTGGTGAAAAGACGCTTGTCCTCGCGCGTGACGATGTTGTCCGGCGCCAGCGGCCGGGTGAAGCTCGGCCAGCCCGTGCCCGAATCGTACTTGTCGCGGGAGCTGAAGAGCGGTTCGCCGGACACCACGTCCACGTAGATGCCGGGGGCCTTGTTGTCCCAATAGGCATTGTCGAAGGGGCGCTCCGTGCCTTCGTTTTGGGTGACCGTGAATTGCAGGGGCGTCAGGCGCTTGGACAGGACGTCGACGCCGGGCTTTTGGAAATGCCGCCAATCGCCGTTCGCCTTCGGCTCCGGCGCGGCGGGCTTGTTGTCCCAGATTTGGGCCAGAAACTGGTCGCGGCCGGAAAAGCGCCGGTAGGTCTGGTACTGGAGCTTGTGGGTCTTGTAATAGTTCTGGTGATAGGCCTCGGCGTCGGTGAAAAAGGTGAAGGGCAAGACGGCCGTGACGAGCGGCTTGTCGAAACGGCCCGTGGCGGCCAACTCGGCCAGGGCGGCCTCGGCTTCCTTTTTCTGCGCTTCGGTGTGGTAGAAGATGGCGGTGCGGTATTGCCGGCCCCGGTCGGCGAACTGGCCGCCCGGGTCGGTCGGGTCGATATGGCGCAAAAACGCGTCCAGAATCCGGCGGTAGCTTACGCGCGCGGGATCGTAAAAGACCTGGACGGCCTCGTAGTGGCCGGTGCGGCCGGAGGAAACCTGTTCGTAGTCGGGGTGGGGCTCCTCCCCGCCGGTATAGCCCGAAACGACGTCCAGGACGCCGGGGAGCTTTTCCAGATCCGATTCCACGCACCAGAAGCAGCCCCCCGCAAGGGTGGCCACCTGCCGGTCGGCGTCGGTGTGGCTGGTCATGGCGGTCTCCGTCCTGATTGCGGTTTGGCCGGCCCCGAAAGCGGGGACGGCGGAAACAAGCAGCGCGAACAGGCCCAGGACCATGGCGATCCGGGACCATGTGGGCGAAATGGATTTTCGGAGGGACATGGCGACCTCCTTTTGTCGGCATCCCGCCTGGGCGTAAATTCCTACGCGGCGGGTTCCTTTTTTGATGTAAGACAGGAAACGGTTCTGGGAAGGTATGCCGACGGTCCCGGGAGCGGGCAGGCGCCGTATGCGGCATGGAAAGGGGAGAAAAAAAGGGGAGGGCCCGTTTCACAGGCGCCCCCTCCGGCATGTTCTCCGCGAAGCCGAGCCGAAAAAGTCCGTTAGGCGCCCTTGGCGAGGAGGTAGGGATGGGCGCGCACGGCCCCGAGCACGGCGTCCAGTTCGCTGTCGGCCCGGGCGTAGATGGCGCGGCAGAGGTCGAGATCGCCCGTGAGACAGGCTTCCTGGACGGCCTTCATGCTTTCGTGGAGCCGGTTGGCCCGGATGGGGCCGGCCATGCCGGCCAGATCGTGGGCCGCGGCCACGGCGGCTTCCAGGTTGCCGTCTTCCAGGGCCTGGCGCAGGGCGCGCCCCCGGGGCTCGGCCAGTTCCAGAAAGAGCGCGAGCATTTCCGTGGCGAATTCCCGCCGGCTTTCGCGGGTGAAGGCGGCCAGGTCGAAGGGCGCTTGCCGGCCGGAGCCGTTGCCAGCGGGCGCGCGGGACCAGTCTTCCAGGGCCTGGCGCAGTGTCTCGGCGCGCAGGGGCTTGGGCAGATGGTCGTTCATGCCCGCCTCCAGGCACCGGGCGCGATCGTCCGACAGGGCGAAAGCGGTGGTGGCCAGGATGGGGATGTCCGGTGCATTGGCGGTCCCGGCTTTGCCGTCGCGAATGATCCGGGTCAGGTCCAGGCCGTTGTTGTCCGGCAACTGGACATCCATGAGGATGATGTCGAAGCGTTGGGAGGCCAGGGCGTCAAGCGCCTGCCGTCCGTCGTAGGCCGCGACCGCTTCGTGCCCCAGCTTGCGCAAAAGATGCTGCATGTAAAGTTGGTTGATGTCGTTGTCGTCCACTACCAGCACGGACAGGGAAGACTTGGCCTGATCCGGCCCGTCTGCGCGCATAGGTGTTTCCTGAAATCCTTTGCCGACCGTGCGGCCGGCCGGCTGCTCTGTTGCGGAGTCAAACGATAGCATAAAGCCGAATGGATTCAACCAGGGGAGAAACCGGCGTTCCCGGCCGGGGCGATGGCGGCGTCAGCCGTGGCGCAAGTGAAGCCGGCGGCGAGCAGGGCGGCCTTGCCCCGCACGCTGAGGTCGGTAAGGAAGTCGAACTGGTCGCGGGAGTCCACGGGATAGGCCTTGAGCGCATAGCGGGTGCCGAGCGGGGTTTCCGTCACGATCACGGACACCGGGCGGTCACAGTCGAGAAAGGGGCTGGAAAGAGCCATATCGCGCAGGATCTCCCTGGCCCGGACGCTGTCGTGCTCCGGCACGAGGCGCCAGGTGGCCACGCACATGAGCGTGCGTTTGCCGTCGTTGGCGTTATAGACCGGGTCCTTCCAGATGACGCCGTGGGGGATGGTCACCACGGTGTCGTCGGGGGTGACGAGGCGCAGGCTGCGGTGGTTGACGGCCAGCACCTCGCCGTAGGCGTCGCCGATGCGCACGAAATCGCCCGGGCGGTACGGTTTTTCGAAAACGACCACCACCCCGGCCAGCAGGTTGGTGGCGTATTCCTTGAAGGCGAAGCCGAGCACGATGCCGAAGATCGAGGCCAGGGCGATCAGGTTGGCGGCCGTGGGGCGCACGACCATGGGGAGGATGAGCAGGGCGCTGCCCAGGATGATGACCAGCCGCAGGAACGGGATCAGGGGCAAAAGCCGCAGCCGCCACCCCGGGGCCAGTCGGGCGGTCACCCAGGGGATGGCGATGTCGACCAGCTTCTTGAGGATCCAGGCGCAACAGAGAACGGTCGCGATGGCCAGGTAGTTGATGGTGTCCAGGTCGCGCAGGATGGACAGGGCGTGTTCGCGTATCTGGTCCATGGCCGTTCCTTACACGTCGTCGGCCAGGTAGCCCTGTTCGGCGAGCAGCCGGCGGCAGGATGGCAGGGCCACGGGCAGGACGCGCCAGCGACCGGCCGTGGCGGCAATGACGCCCGCCCGTCGCAACCGGCTCAAAACGCCCGGGATGGCGTCGGCCATAAGGGGCAGCACCCGGCCGAGCCGGTCCTGGGGCAGCCCGCCATGGACGAGCAGGGCCGATACGACGAAGACTGTGTCGCGCCGGTTCGGCTCGGGCATTTCGGGCGCGGTGGTTTCGGCAAAAGGTCGCACCCACAGCGGGCGCTCCGTGGGGTCCGGGTCGGAATGGGGATGGCGCAGGGCCAGGGGATCGGCGCCGAAAAGGATGTTGCGCCGCCAGAAGGCCAGCGCCGCGCCCGGTTGGCCCCAGACGTAAAAAGCCAGGTTTTTGAGGAAATCCGAGGCCGGCGCGTCGGGGGCGTCGTCGTCCGGCAGCACCGGCGCGCCGGTGTCGGCCTGGCGCACCGTCACATGGCCGGTCAGGGGCGGGGCGCTGGCGAACCAGCGGCCAAGGGCTTGGCCATCGAAGGGGGCGAGTGTCAGCGGCCCGGGAAAAAGCGCTCCCATATCCAAAACGCGGCGCAGATAAGCCCAGGCGAACGTACCGCAGCCGCAAAAAAACGTGCGATCGCCCGCGGCAAGGAGTTCGCCGAGCCGGCGCAGCAGCGTCAATCCGTCGGCATGGCGCAAAAAGAGCCGCTCCAGCCGGGGGATGCACACCGGCCCTTCCCGGTACCGGGCCAGACGCGACAGCCATTCCCCGCCGCCGGTCAGGACGGCCTCGGGCGTGGGCGGGGCGATGATGGGCATGCGGCAACGCCTGGCGGCCAGAGCCAGGGCGGCGATGCCCGCGCCACCCGGCGGATCCGCCACCAGCACGTTGTCGGAAGGGTGCTCCATGACCACGGCGCAGGTGGGAAGCAGGTCTTCGGCGGCCAGATCCGGCCGCAATGCCGGCGAGACCGCTTCGGTGAGGCGGGCCGGCGGGGGATAGAGTTTTTCCGGCCCGGAAAAGGGCTCGGGCTGTTCGGGGCGGCCGAAAAATCCGCGAAAGATGGACCGGAGCTCCCGCCGTACCGTGGCCGTGGTCGGTCCGTGGGGACGGGCGTAGTCGGCCAGGGGGATAAAACGCCAGGGACCGGGGGTGTGCTCGCCAGCCGGAGCGGATGGTCGGGACATGGTCGCACGTTAGCCCAAGGCTGGCGTGCGGGCAATCCCGAAGGCGGCGACGGTGGAACCATCGGGGCCGAGCCGGCATGGAAACGGTTTCGAACGCGGAGGGACGTCGGGAAAGAACCGCCGGTCAACGTGAAGAGAATTTCATAATAAAAAAGCCCGGTGGCTGACAATGCCCAACACCCCGCCCATGCCCCTCCGCGATGAGCCGTTTTCCTCCCTGTCGTCCGGCTCGAAGCAGGCTGGGAGAAGTCCCGGCGGCCCCCGGGGGACTTGCCTTCTCGACGGTTAACCCTTACCTGATGGCGTGGCTGGGATGCTGTATACTACGAACACCGCGTGGTGGGGGAACCTCGCCTGGAGATGCCCCGCTTGGTGTCCTGGCCGGCGTGATGTTCCGGGGCGCTTACGCGTTGCGGCGTCGGGCGCGAAACGGCGCAAGCCGTGCGGCTTCGATGACGCGGCCGGCCCGGAACCGTTCCCACCCCGGTTTTTCCCGTAACCCCGTCCCCGCCGTGCCGCCGTCCCCGCAATCGCTGCGCAATGGGATGGTCCGGTTTTGGGCCGGCGGACCGCTCACTCGGCAAGGTGGAAGAGACCTTCTATGGATAACCCGCAAGACAACGACGCGACCGAAGCCAAGGGCGGCGCAGCCAGCCCGGGCGGTTTCGGCATGACCCTGTCCGACAGGGAAAAAAAGAACCTGCTGACCTTCCTTTCCATCGGGGTCATCCTGGTGGAATTCGCCGTCACCATCGCGGCCGTGTGCTACGGCATCATCAACTCCCACAAACTCCCGGACGGCACGACCCAGTTCCGCTTCCCCTGGATTCCCTACGGTGTGGCCCTGATCCTCGCCCCGGCCGCCATCATGCTCGTGGTCAATATCATCGGTCAGGGCTTCAACCGCTTCTTCAAGGGCGATCCGGCCATGGACGAGGAACACCTGCGCTATATGCCCGAACGGCTGCGAAAAATCATCAGCCTGTCGCGCGGCCTGCCCACCGTCATCCTCCTCGGCGGCCTGATGCTCCTCGGCGTGGCGCTCTATTACCTCGACGCGGTCATTCAGATGCTCCTGCGCATCGGCGACCACGTGGAGGTCATCGCGCCGTGGGTCATGCTCGGACTCGTGGCGGCCTGGTGCTTAAGCTACCTCGTGCGCATGTGGTTTCTTTACAAGACCCGGCGCATGCAGGAGGAATACGCCTTCCGCCGCGAGGTCCTCGAACGCACGGGCATCGTCATCGTCGACGGCCAGAAACATATCACCGCCGACGGCCGGACCGTGTGCGACCAAAAGGCTCTGCCCGGCCGCGTCATCGACGTGCTGCCGCCCGGGGAATCCGACGCGGACAAGGAGGCCCCATGACAACATCCGACAATGCCGCCGCAGGCCTGCGGGAAAAAGCCCGCGTGGCGCTCCTTCGCCGCGTGGCCAGGACCGATGACGCCGGCCGCGCCGAAGCCCTGTCCGCCTTCGTCAATCTGGCCCGGCCCGATCTCGGAGCCGAGGCGGCCCGGGTCCTGGCCGAAAAAACGCCGCGCCTGCTGCCCGAATTGACGGAGAAATGGATCGGCATGTTCGTGGACCGGCTTTTCGAAACCGTGCCCCTGCCCCAGCTCGAAATCCTTTGCGACGGCAGCGAGGAAAACGAGGCCGCCCTGGCCCTGGCCTACGTGATGTTTCTCGAATCCGAACGCATGGAGAAACAAATGGCCGAAGATCTGGCCGCCTGCGACCTGCCGCCCGGCAAGGACGGTAGCGACCTGGCCGCCGAAGTCTGCCGCCGTTTGACCCAGGCCGAGGAAAAACGACGCCAGGAAGGACGCCGCAAGGCCGCGGAATACCAGCGCGCGCACGGGCGTACGAATAAGTTGAACTAGCTGCCGGCTGGCAGGGGAGGCTCTGCCTCCCCTGCACCCCTCCGCCGGGGGGCTTGATGCCCCCCGGACCCCCCTTTACGCTTTGATTGCGCGGGACTTCGCGGGTTGGCGGACGAACGGGTATTTGTTGCCGCAATCGGCCCGGCGGCACGCGGCGCTTTCGCGCCTCGACGCCGGACGCGATAGCGGCAACAACCACGCCAGCGGCGAAGCGCCGCATTTCAAGAAAAAGAGCTTTTTTCCGAATGTCGCCCCAAAGGGGCGACCGGCGCGGTGGCGACGGAATTTGCCCGGGACGAGCCTGCCGCGAAGCGGCGGCAGCGTCCCGGCAAATTCCGCCGCCATCTTCTCCTTACTCTCCGTCCTTCCGCCAGCCAACGCCTCCCCCGCCCAACCAAAGCCCACCGGAAGGGGGGCCCGGGGGGCCCATGGCCTCCCGGCGGGGTCTGGGGCAGAGCCCCAGCCCTCTTACGCGAGGTAGCCTTCGCGTTCGAGGTAGAGCAGCACTTCCTGGGCGGCTTCGCCGGGGGCGAGGTTTGTGGTGTCGAGGGTGATTTCCGGGTGTTCGGGGATTTCGTAGGGGTCGTCGATGCCGGTGACGCCTTTGACGATGCCGGCCCGGGCCTTGGCGTAGAGGCCTTTGCGGTCGCGCTGTTCGCAGGTGGCAAGCGGGGTGGCCATGTGGATTTCGACAAATCCGCCGTGGGGCGCGACGAGGCTGCGGGCTTCGTTGCGCGAGCTTGCGTAGGGGGCGATGGGGGCGCAGATGGCGATGCCGCCGTTTTTGGTGATTTCGCTGGCCACGAAGCCGATGCGGGCGATGTTGAGGTTGCGGTGTTCCTTGGTGAAGGTCAGTTCGCTGGAGAGGTGGCGGCGCACGATGTCGCCGTCAAGGAGGGTGACGGGCCGGGTGCGCAGTTCCATGAACTTGACGTAGAGGATTTTGGCCAGGGTGGATTTGCCGGCTCCGGAGAGGCCGGTCATGAAGAGCGTGAAGCCTTGTCTGGACCGTGGGGGAAAGACGGCGCGCAGTTCGGCGACCACCTCGGGCAGGGTGAACCAGTCCGGGATATCCAGGTCGAATTCCAGGCGGCGGCGGAATTCCGCGGCGTCGATGTGTTTGACGGTCATGCCCGGCCCGACCTGGGCGCGCGGCATGTATTGGGCTTTCTCCTCGACGTAGTCCATGGGCGTTTCGGGGACCATGGCGATGCCGGTTTCGTCGGCGAAGTCGGCCACCAAGCGTTGGGCCTGTCCGACGGGATAGAGCGGCGGGGCGTCGGGCGGCATGGGGTCGGCGTGCCGGCCTCCGACGAGGGAGTGGGTGCAGCCGTGGTTTTTCTGGACCAGCGCCTCGAACAGGGCCTGCCGGGGGCCGGCCGTGCGCAGGGGCAGGGGCAGGAGGTTTAACAGCAGCAGATTTTTGGGAAAGGCGTCGGCGAAGATGCGGGCGCAGCGGATGCCGGCGAAGTGGCCCGCGCCCTCGGCCATGGCGTCGCCCACCGCTCGCAGCAGCAGGACGCTTGCTCCGGCGTCCGTGGCGGCCTGGCGCAGCATTGCCTTGTGCCGACAGTGGAGCAGCGCGTCGCTCTGGCAGCCGAGCACCTTGCGCCAGCCGCGTTGCTGCAGAACGGCCTGGACTTCGGCCGGGCCGCGGCGCATCTCGGGAAAATCGACATGGGGCGGCAGCGACAGGCCGACGACCGCGCCGCTCACGCGGAAGGGGGCTGTCTGTCGGACATGGGCGCGGGCGCCCGGATGGGAGGCGATGTCCTGGACATCGAAGATGGCCCGGGCCTCGCGCACGGGATCGGCCGGCCAGACTTCGGCGACGGTCATGGCGGCCAGCATGAAGCCTTCCTGGTCGCGCAGGGCCAGCTTGTCCCCGGGAGTGAGGCTTTCACCGAGGGGGGCGGGCACGTCGAGGCTCACCGGCATGGGCCAGGGCGTTCCGTCGGCGAGGCGCATGGAGCCTAGCACGGCCTCGAAATCGTCCCGGCCGAGGTATCCCGTCAGCGGGTAGTAGGCTCGCGAGAGCAGAAGCTCCAGATCGAACAGTTGGCGCGGGGAGAGGTTAACGGATTTGTAGGAGAGGGATTCCGCCTTGATTTCTTCGGCATGCCGGAAATGCACGAGGAGATTCTGCGCGTGATTGTTCATACGGTTCTCGCTGGTGCTATGGTGGAGAGGCAGGGAGGAATACGGTGGGACGGAAAGATGCTTTGCAAATATGTCGGAACTTGGCACATGTCCAGGACTTTCTCGTCGTTTTCGGCGGCAGGCGGCGCTCAGGCGAACATGGCGCATACGACCTCGAGGTGGCTTTCGGCCGTGGCCACGATCTCTGGCAGGTCGGACGGCGTGAGGGCGGCCAGCCGCCAGGCCTCGGGAATGAACTCGGGAACGAGGCGTTCGCCGCTGCCGCCGGGCAGGGTGGCCACGGCGACCATGTCGGCCACGTTGATGATGGCCGGCTCCAGGGGCAGGTCCGCGACCATGGGGTCATGGTGCCGCCAGACCGTCTGCTCCAGGCTTTCGGGGAAGCGCCATTTGCGCAACAGCATGCCGCCGAGTTCCGCGTGGTCGAAGCCGAAGGTTTCGCGTTCCACCGCGACCAGATGCCGGCCCGATTCGGCGGCCCGGGCCAAGGCCTCGCCCGAGACGTCGGGAATGCGCTTGTAGAGCACCAGCCGGCCGATGTCGTGGAGCAGCCCGGCCACGAAATAGCGTTCCGGGCTCGGGTCGCCCAGGCGGGCGGACAGGATCTTGGCCAGGAGCCCCACGCCGACGCTGTGTTGCCAGAACTGGCGCAGGTCCACGCAGTCCGGCGGGATGTCTCGAAAAAGGGGCAGCACGGAAACGCCCATGGCCAGGGTGGAGAGCTGGTTGAGCCCGAGCAGCATGACCGCCCTGGTCAGCGTGTCCACGGAGGCCGGCGGCAGGGAGCCGGAGACGCGCAGGGTGCGGGCGTAAAAAGCGCTGTTGACGAGCTTTAAGAGTTTGGCCGTCAGGCTCGGGTCCTTGCCGATGACCGCCGCCGCCTCTTCGATGGTTGAGGCGGGGTCGCTTAAGACCTCCCGGATGCGCATGAAGACTTC
The DNA here is from genome assembly GCF_000179555.1 of Solidesulfovibrio fructosivorans JJ]. NCBI lineage: Bacteria > Pseudomonadati > Thermodesulfobacteriota > Desulfovibrionia > Desulfovibrionales > Desulfovibrionaceae > Solidesulfovibrio > Solidesulfovibrio fructosivorans. The sequence continues at coordinate 40,993 of NZ_AECZ01000025.1, read as the reverse complement.
GGGCAGGGAGACGAGGACCGGATCGCCGGTGAGGATTTTTTCCGGTGCGGGCACGCCGGCCGGTGCGTCGAGTTTGCGGCGCGTCGGTAGGCAGGCCTTGGGCGAAACGAAGGTGTCCGCCCGGGCCATGGCCTGGCGGCGCAACTCGGCCACGAACGGATTGTCTCCGGGCAGATGGGCGAATCGGGCCAGGACGGTTTGCGCGGTGTCCGCGACGGCATCCGTCCCGGCGTCCATGGCCTGTTGCGAGTCCTCCACCTCGATTTCACGCAGATGCCAGCCGCGCAGCAGGCGGAGATGCGTTTCCGTCAGCGAGGTGCCGCCGGCAAGGCGATGATTTCCGTTGGGGCTTTCGGCGTCCGCCGCCAGGACCATGCCCGGCTGCAGATCGGCAAGGGAAAATACTGGCATGGGCCGTCACCTGGCCGGGCGCGTCGCCGGCCTGGGTCGTGAACGTTTGTGGCCGAACCGGCCGATGTTCTTTGTCTTTCATTACCAACGTCGCGCCGGATGGGCAAGCGGAGGCCCGGGGGTTCCCCCACGAAGGCGCTTGGCCTATAAGGGTGGTCCGTATTCCCTCCGCCGCAACCACGCCATATTTCGGAGGCATCATGCTCGCATCCCCGCTCGTTACCGGAGACGGTCAACTCGTCAACGTCGGCGAGGTTCATTTCAACGAGGAACTGGCCGCGCCCCAGGCGCTTGGCGTCATGCGCTTTTCCCATACCAGCGACGCCTTGCGCGGGCTGGTGCGCGATTTGCGCGATCGGGCCGCCCGCGATTCCCTGCCGTTGCAGCGGTTCATGGAAATAAGCGGCCGTAGCGGCCATTCACGTATCGGCCTCGATGTGCGCCTGACCGGCGAACCGCCGGAAGTTTCGGACAGCCAACGGACCGTGGACGCGCGGGTGGCGCTGACGGCGCTCAACGCCGTTCTGGCCGAATCCCTGGCCGACCTGCGCTGCCTGTGCGACGCCGGGGGCGTGGATTTCGGCCGCCTGTTCATCCCGCGCGGGCCGGCGCTCGGGCGGGACGAGATCGAAGAGGCGCTCGATCGAGGCTGGTTGCTGCTGCCCGAGCGCCACCGTATCGACGCGGACGGCGTGATGGAAATCCCGCTGCTCAACATGCGCTACGTGCTGTCCTCGCGCCTGCTCGGCGTGGGGCGCAATTTCGCCGAGATGCTGGTCAAGGGCAAGCACGGCCTGACCATCTTCCAAAGCCTGTCCCCAGCCGGGCTGCCGCCGACCCTGGCCGCCAAGGAGTTTCTGGTCGGGGCCATGCACATAGCCCTCGGCCCCTTCGTGGCCCTGATCGAGCGCCAGACGTCGTCGCCGGACGTGTTCCATCTGGCCTCGCGGCTGCTCGACGGCGTGCGCACCACGGGGATCACCACGCCGCGCCAGGTGGAACTCTACAACGGCGGCGAGGAGGCCGTTCCCACCGAAGGGCTGGCCGTGCGACTGCGGCTCTATCCGGCGGACGTGCGGCTGGCCGGGCTGGTCGAGCGCGTGCTGCCGCCCGGCCGGGCCAGAAACGTGCTGGCGGCCGGGGTGGATTTCGCGGACCTGACCGGCGTTTTCGACCCGGCAGTGGCCCGGGGACTTTTGGACGAGATCACGGCCGGGCCGGACGAAGGCGGCAGCTACGGCCGGATATTCATGCCCGGCAGGATGCTCGCCATTCCCTGGGAACAGGAGGAGGGCGTCTGGCTCCAGGAATTCCAGTGGCGGCTGGTCTACGAGTACGCCCGGGGCAACATTCCGGAAGGGGTGCTCGTGGGCGAGGAGATCCCCAAGCGGCTGCGGCCGTTTTTGGAGGGGCTGCGCTACGTCGGCGGCGAGCAGGACCTGTCCAAGGTGTTCGTGGCCGAGGCCCTGCCGCCGGTGGACACGTTGCGGGTGCTCAAGCGAAACGGCATCGGCGTGGTGGCGGCCCGGGGCATGGGCTGCGCGGTCGGCGAGCATTGCCGGCTGCCGCATTTCCGCATGGACCAGACGCTCTACGAGGAGCTGGTGCGTCTGGAAAACGAGGGCATGCGCTTTTACCTGCTGCTCGAGTACAACGGCCACGCCCAGGTGCGGGAATTTTTCCGGGGACTGTGGGTGACGCGCCAAGGCAAGGAACGCCTGCCGCGCGTGCACACCACCATGGCCATGTTCGGCTCGTCGTGCGACGTGCTGGGGCCGGTGCTCGAAGCGCCGATCACGGAATTCCTGCGCAAGCTGCGGGACCATCCGCGCCTGGGCGAAGGGTTCGCCGTGGCCCACGGCTCCGGGCCCGGGGTCATGCAGACCGTGGACAACGCCGCCGCCGCCCTCGGCATCTACCGCATGGGCGTCGGGATCAACGCCGAGGAGATCGGGCAGAAAACCAATTTCGAGCCCGAAGCCGTGGCCCAGTTCACCAACCTGGCCATGAATACGCGCCAGGATATCCTGGACCGGCGTTCGGTGTTCAAGGTCTTCAACCTCGGCGGCTACGGCACAAGCTACGAGGTCAACATGGCGCTCACCTTCATGAAGATCGGGCAGTGCCTGCCCGCGCCGTACATCTTCGTCGACCCGGTGGGACTCGGGCCCGGGGGCGAGCCGTTCTGGCGGCAGACCCTCAACCAGTTCCGCACCCTTTCGAGCGATCTCTCCGGCGGCGGCCACGATCTCGGGCCGCTCGGGCCGCGCTGGATCGTCAACTGTTGCCACGAGGTGACGAGCTACGAACAGGGCTATGACGTCATCGCCGCCTTCCTGGACGATCCCGCCGCCTACTGGCGCCAACGCGAAATCCCGCTCGAAAAGGTGCGACAGGCCCGGGATAACCTCCACCGGGCCGGCATGCCCATCCCCCCCTGCATCGACGAAGCGCTTGGGGAGGAGGCGTGAAGATGAAGAAAGTGCGAGAGGGGAACCCTTTTTGAAAAAAGGGTTCCCCTCTCGCGCTCTCCCCTCCCCAAAACTTTTAACAGTTAGAACTTTGGTGACGACAACACGTTGTAACCGTTAAAAGTCTTTTGAAAGGGGGTCCGGGGGGGAAACTTTTCTTCAGAAAAGTTTCCCCCCGGCTCGTTTCGGAAAATTTTCCCTACTCCGCACTGCGGTGGGCGACGATGACTTCGCTGCGGATGCGTTCGTAGCGGTTGACGTGGTCGCGGATGGTCCACCAGGCCGAACCCGCGATGTCTGCCTCCCAGCCCGGGCCGGCGCCGAGCATGGTGGCGACGACGGCCGCGCTGTCGCCGGATTCCGCCGTGCCGCCGAGCCAATCCTCCGGCCTAGCCACGTTTTCGGACCAGGAGAAGGGGTCGGCCAGGAGCACGGTAGCCTTTCGCGCGCACACGCGTCTGGCCTCGACAAGGTGGAGCATCGGGCGCGGCAGCTTGTCCACGACATTGAGCGACGCGACAAAACCGAAACTCTCGGCGCGAAACGGCAGGCGCGCGACGTCGGCCCGCACGAATTCCGCAATGCCCTGTTGCAGCCGCGCGGGCAGGGAGAACTCGAACCGCGTGGTCAGATGCCCCTGTCTCGGGGCGGTGAAGGCCATTTCCTTTTTCCGGGCGATCCGCCGGGCCAGGGTAACGAAGGGCCGCGACAGGTCGACGCCCACGGCGAAGCCGCTTTTCGCGGCCATCTCGAAGGTGAAGCGTCCCACGGCGCAGCCGGCGTCCAGGCCCGGCCCCTCCCAGTCTCCGGCCATTTCCAGCCAGCGCGTGTAGGCGTCCGTGGCTTCGCGGTCCTCCCACAGGTCGGCGTAGTGGCTCCACAGGTAGGAGGCGGACAGCCTGCCCGTGTCGTAACGCGCCTGGGCGGTGGGCACGGCCTTTTCGGGCGGAACCAGGTCGGCCAGCCCGTCGGTGATGGCATAGGCCGCGCCGCAGTCGGGGCAGACGAGGGTCCCGGAGGTGATATCATCGCCGGAGTGACGGTGGTCTTGGAGTTGCAGCGGATGTTCCTCGGGCAGGCAGACCGGACAGACGAGCAGATCGAGCAGGCGGGCGTGCATGTATGCTTCCTTTTCCCGTTAAGGGGGACCGGGGTGGCGTCCTGCCGCCCCGGGCGCGCTTCTCCGCTACCCCCCGACCAGTTTTGCGATGGCGGCCATGAGCGGCCCGGGCCAGACGCCGAGCCAGAGCAGGCCGGCGGCCACGGCCCACAGGGTGAGGCCTCCGGCCGGGCCGGCCGGGGCGGGAACGGCCGGGTAGGCTTCGACGCTCTCGCGCATGTAGAGCGTGGCCACCAGGCGCAGGGCGTAAAAGATGCCGATGACGGCCATGAGGATGCCGAAGACGGCCAGTCCCGTGTAGCCGGCGCGCAGGGCCGCGCCGAAGACCAGAAATTTGCCGATGAACCCGGCCGTGGGCGGCAGCCCGGCCAGGGACAGCAGACAAAAGGCAAGTGAACCGGCCAGCCAGGGATGGTCGTAGCCGAGGCCCCGGTAGGATGCAATGGCGTCGCGGTCGGCGGCGTCGCCGGAAAGCGCTCCCACCGCGCCGAAGGCGCCGAGGTCCATGAGCGCATAGGCGGCCAGGTAGAAAAGCGCGGCCTCGCCGCCGCCGGCCCCGACGGCCAGCGCGGCCATGGCGATGTAGCCCATCTGGGCGATGGAGGAGTAGGCCAGCAGGCGTTTGACGCTTTTTTGCCGCAACGCGCCGATGTTGCCCACAGCCATGGAAAGTCCCGAGACGGCGACCAGGGCCGGCGAGAGGAGCGCCATGGCGTCCGGGGAGGCGTCGGCGCACAGGTGGAGCAGGGCGGCGGCCGTGGCGGCCTTGGAGCCGGTGGAGAGAAAGGCGGCAACGGGAGCCGGCGCGCCTTGATAGGTGTCCGGCGTCCAGAGATGGACCGGGGCGAGGGAAAGCTTGAAGCCGATGCCGACCAGGGCCAGGGCCAGCCCGGCGGTGACGATGGGGCCGCCGGCGGCCAGGGAGTCGGCGATGTCGAGGGTTCCGCTGCCGGCGTAGATCAGGCTGATGCCGAAAGTGAGGGTGGCCAGGGCCACGGCCCCGGGCAGGAAATACTTGAGCGCGGCCTCGGCCCCGAGCCTGTCGTTTAAGCGCGCGGCCACCAGGGCGTAGAGGCAAAGGGAAGCCAGCTCGAGCCCCAAAAGGAGCATCAGCCAGTCGGTCGCTTCGGCCAGCAGCAGCATGCCGAGGGCCGACCACAAGGTCAGGCCGTAAAGGGCGTCGCCGGAAAATTCGCGCTTATCGGCGTAGCGGGCCAGCAGCCCCACCGTGCCCAGGGTGATGGCGCTTAAAAGTCCGGCATAGAAACGGGTCATGCCGCTGGCCTCCGGGCCGGGCAGGAAGGCCCAGATGCCCGGCACCAGGGCGAAGAGCGCGGTGAGGGTGGGGAGCAGTCCCCTTGGCGCGCCCCGGCGGAAAATTGCCGCGCCAAGGGCGGCCAGTCCCCCGGCGGCCAGGGCCAAGTGGGGGATGAGCTCGGGAAAAAGTCCGGTGATTTGGGCGGGCATGGGGAGTCCTTTTCTGTCTTACAGGCCAAGCCCGGTTGTCACTGTCGCCACCGCTGGCCAGACCTGTCCGGCGATGATGTCGAGGGGGGCGCTTATGACCGACAGGACGGGGCCGGGAAAAAGTCCGATCCACAGCATGGCCAGGATCAGGGACGCCATGAGCGCGGTTTCCCGGGGCGAAAGGTCGGCAAAGGGGGCGTCCGAGCGGGGCGGGCCGAAGAGCGTGTCCCGGGCCAGACGCAGCAGGTAGACAAGCGTCGCGGCCATGCCGAGCACGGCGAAAGCGCCCGTGACGACATCGACCCGGAACAGCCCGAAGACGATCATGGCCTCGCCCACGAACCCGGAGAGCCCGGGCAAAGCGGCCGAGGCCAGCACGCACACCAGAAAGGCCGCGCCGAACCGGGGGGCCTTGTTCCAGAGGCCGCCCAGCACCGCGAAGCGGCGGGAGCCCATGCGCTCGCCGATCATGCCGGCCTGGGCGAAAAGTCCGCCCGAGGTCAGGCCATGGCTGACCATCATGACCACCGCGCCGCCGAGGGCCAGCCGGCTGCCGGAGACGATGGCGGCCACGGCCAGGCCCATATGCCCGATGCTCGAATAGGCGACGAGGCGTTTGACGTCTTCCTGGGCCAGGGCCACCCAGGAGGCGTAGAAGAGTCCGATCAGGCCGAGCACGGTCAGGACCGGGGCATAGGCCACGGCCGCTTCCGGGAAAAGGGGCAGGGCGAAGCGGATCAGCGCGTAGCCGCCGGTCTTGAGGAGCAATCCGGCCAGGATGAGGCTGCCGGCCGTGGGGGCTTCGGTATGGGCGTCGGGCAGCCACATGTGCACCGGCACCAGCGGGATCTTGATGGCGAAGGACAGCACGAAGGCGGCGAAAAGCCAGCGCGCCGTGGCAAGCGGCAGATGGAGCCGTGTCAGGTCGTACAGGGCAAAGGTGGGGCCGGTGGGGCCGTCGGCGGCGTATATGCCGAGGGCGATGACGGCCAGGAACATGAGCAGGCCACCCACGGCCGAGAACAGGAAGAATTTGATGGCCACCCGCATGCGGTCGCCGTGGCCGAAGATGCCGATGAGGAAAAAGACCGGGATGAGCTGGGCTTCCCAGAAGAGCGCGAAAAGAAAGACGTCCGTGGCCAGAAACACGCCCTGGACGGTGGCGAGCGAAGCGAGGATCAGGGCGTGATAGAGGGCCGGACGTTTCGCGTCGTCATGGCGCGAGGCCAGCATGCAGCACACGCCGATAAAGGCGGTGAGCGCCACGAAGACGAGGCTGAGGCCATCGCAGGTCAGGGTATAGCGGATGCCGAGCTGGGGTATCCAGGCGACGTCTTCGCTGACCGGCAGGGAGGAGCGGCCCACGGCGAAAAGAAGGATCACCAGCAGGGCCATCGCTCCTTCGATCAGGGCGGCGGTCAGGGCGAAGGACCGGCAGGCCTCCCGGGAGCGCCGGAAAAGCGGCATGGCCACGGCCGCGGCCAGGGGCCAGAAAATGAGCAGGGTCAGCCAGGGGAGGTCCCGCAGCGTGGACAGCATGGGCGTCATGGGCATCATGGCTGCGTTTCCTTATCCTTGTGTCCAGCCCACCGCGAGCCAGGTCAAGATGATGGCGGCCAGGGCGAAAACGGTGACCAGCGAGACGGCGATGCGCCCGCCTCCCAGCCGGCGGATGCCGTCGGACAGGCCGGAGATGCCGGATGTCGCGGCCAGGACCGTGCCGTTTAACATATCCTCATCCACCCCGCGCCACAGGAAGGCCGCCGCCCGCGCATACGGCGCGGCCAGCCATTTCCGGTAAAAGCCGTCCAGGCCGAGTCCGGCCGTGAGGCGTCCGTCCGGCGCGGCCTTGTGACGGCGCGCGGGCCGGTAGATGGCCCAGGCGATGAGCAGGCCGCCGATGGCGATGACCGCGTCCAGGATCATGACCACCACCTCGGCGTTTTCCACTTCGGGCGGATTGGGGGCGACGGTCCCGGCCAGGTAGCTGTCGAGAAGCGGTTTTAGGTGGAAAAATTCCGGCAGGTTGATGAACCCGTACACCAGGGCCAGGACGCCCAGGGGCCAAAGCGGGCGTTCCATGCGGAAAAGGGCCGGATCGTCGCTCATGGGCGCCGGATCGGCCGGATCGGCGAAAAAGGCCACGAAGTACATGCGGAAGACGTAAATGGCGGTGAGAAGGGCGGCCACGGTCCCGAGCACGAAGGACAGCAGAAAGATGTCGTTTGGGTGGGCCAGGGCGTCGGCCAGGGTCCGGCCCTTGCTGAAGTAGCCGGAGGTGAGCGGCAAGGCGGCCAGGGCGGCCGCGCCACAGGTGAACAGGAGGAACAGTCCGGGCATTTTCTTGCGCAGCCGCGCGCCCATGCGGAAGATGTCGTGTTCCTCGTGAAAGGCCTGGATCATGACGCCGGAGCACATGAAAAGCAGGGATTTGAAAAAGGCGTGGCTTTGCAGGTGGAAAAGCGCGCCTGTCACGTCGCCGCAGCCGGCGGCCAGGAACATGTATCCGACCTGGCTTATGGTCGAATAGGCCAGGATGCGTTTGACGTCGCGCTGGCCGAGGGCGCAGATCGCGCCGTAAAGGGCCGTGGCCGCGCCGATGAAGGCCGCCGCCGCGCCGACGTCCGGGGCGAAGGCGAGCATCGGGTCCAGGCGCATGAGCAGGTACACGCCGGCCGTGACCATTGTCGCGGCGTGGATCAGTGCCGAAACCGGGGTCGGGCCGGCCATGGCGTCGGGCAGCCAGGCCGAAAGCGGCAGCTGGGCCGATTTTCCGAGCGCCGCAAAGAGGAAACAAAAGCCGATGACCTCGGCCATGCCCGGCGAAAGGGTTTCGGCCCTGGCGGCGAGATCGGAGAGCGAGGCGTGGCCGAAAAGCGCGATGACGATGCCAAGCGCCGCCACGTAGCCCAGGTCGCCGATGCGGGTCATGATGAAGGCCTTGCGCCCGGCGTCCACGTTGGGCAGCTCCTCGTGCCAGAAGCCGATGAGCGCGAACGAGCAGAATCCCACGCCTTCCCAGCCCATGAAGAGGAAAATCAGGTCGTCGGCCAGGGCGATGACCAGCATGAAGAAGACGAAGAGGTTCAAGTAGCAGAAATAGCGCGCAAAGGATTTGTCCTCGCGCATGTAGGTGGCGGAGTAGAGGTGGATGAGCAGGGCCACGAAGGTGACGGTGACGGTCATGACCCCGGCCACGCGGTCGTAGAGGAGCGAAAAGTCCGAGGAAAAGCCGTCGAAGGCGAACCACGAGCCGTAGCGTATGCGGTGCGGCGCGACGCCGAGGCCCCAGATGGCGACGACGGCCATGGCCAGGGCTCCGGCGATGGCCACGGCGGCGGCCACGTTGCTTGCCCGCCGGCCGCATTTCGCGCCCCAGCCGGCCTGGAACAGCGCCCCGGCCAGGGGAAAGAGGAGCATGAGCGCAAGAAGTTCGGCCATCATTCCCCCGCAAGGCGGTTGTAGTCGTCAATGGAGGCGGTCCCGCCCGAGCGCCGGCCGTGGACGAGCAGGGCCAGCCCGAGGCCGGCCTCGGCCGCGGCCAGCCCCATGACGATCAGCACCGCCGCCTGGCCGTCCAGGTTTCCCCAGGCCAGCGACGCGCCGACAAAGGCGACGGACGCGGCGGTGAGCATGAATTCCACGCCGACGAGGATCATGAGGATCGAACGCCGGGCCACGGCGCACAGCGCGCCGATGGCGAAAAGCAGGCTGGCCACGGCCAGGACGTGGGACAGGGGCACGTTCATGCGGCGCCGCCTCCCTGTTGACGCGCCTCGCGTTTGGCCCGGCCCAAAAGGAGCACGGCGGCCAGCGCGGCGAAAAGGATGATGGAAACGGCCTCCACCGCCAGCCAGTAGGTGCCGAAAAGCACCGTGCCCACGGCCGCCGGCGTGGCCAAGGCCGCCGGCAGCATGACCCGGCCCACGGGATCGACGCCGATCAGGGCGAAAAGCGCCACAAGGGTGGCGGCGGCGATGACGCCCGGAACGACCAGCCGCGCCGCCGGCACCGCGCCAACGCCGACCGGCAGCCCGAGCAGCATGATGATGAAAAGGAACAGCACCATGATGGCCCCGGCGTAGACCACCACCTCCAGCACGCCGGGCAGCGGCGCGCCGAGGACCACGAACAGGCCGGCCGTGGCGATAAACGTCACCACGGCGCAGCACACGGCATGGACGGGATTGCGCCGCGTGGCGGCAAGTCCCGCCGCGATGAGCAGCACGGCGGAGAGAAGGTAGAAAAGCGCGCCAAGAGCGGTCATGATTTCATCCTACGGCAGAATGCTTTTGACATCCACGGGTTCGTCCTCGCCGATGTGTTCGCCCTTGGGCCTGCCGGCGGCCACGCCGGCATGGGCGTAGAAATCGTAATCCGGGTCCTTGCCGCCGTGGTTCACGAGCAGGTCCTCTTTTTCGTAGACAAAGGCCTCGATGGAATCCTTGGAAAAGGCGAATTCGGGCGTGAGCTGGATGGCCAGGGTCGGGCAGGCCTCCTCGCACAGGCCGCAGTAGATGCAGCGGGCGAAGTTGATGCGGAACCAGGCCGCGCGCCGCCGGCCGTCCGGGCCTTCCTCGGACTGCATGGAGATGCAGTTGACCGGGCAGGCGCCGGAGCAGAGGTAGCAGGCCACGCAGCGTTCCTTGCCGTCCGGGGAGCGGGTGAGGATGATGCGGCCGCGCGTGCGGGCCGGCATGGGCCGTTTGTATTCCGGGTACTGTTCGGTGACGGGCTTGCGAAAGAGATGGGTCAGCGTCGCGGCGTAGGACCCGATGATCCCGGTCGCGCCGTCGACGACCTCGCGCAAAAGGCCCGATTTGTCGTTTTTATCTTCCATCGACACGGCTCCTTACATCCCGGCGGCGAGAATCGCGCCGGTGACGAGGATGTTGACCAGCCCGAGCGGCACCAGGAACTTCCAGCCCACGGCCATGAGCTGGTCGTAGCGCAGGCGCGGCAGCGAGGCCCGGGTCCAGATGAGAAAGACCGGCACGGCCAGAACCTTGATGAGGAACCAGACGATCGGCGGCAAAAAGGGTCCGTGCCAGCCGCCGAGGAAAAAAACGGCGGTGACGGACCCTAAAAGGATCATGTTGACGTATTCGCCGACAAAGAAAAGCGCGAAGCGCATGCCGGAATATTCGGTGTGGTAGCCGGCTTGCAATTCGTTTTCGGCCTCGGGCAGGTCGAAGGGGATGCGGTTGGTCTCGGCCAGGGCGGCGACCACGAAGATGGCAAAGGCCACGGGCTGGACGAGGGCGAAGGGGAGCGTCGCCTGGGCGGCCACGATGTCGGAGAGGCTCAAGGACCGGGAGAGCATGACCACCGGGACCAGGGAAAGGGCCAGGGCCAGCTCGTAGCTGATCATCTGGGCCGCGCCGCGAAGGCCGCCGAGCAGGCTGTACTTGTTGTCCGAGGTCCAGCCGCCAAGGGCCACGCCGTAAACGGCCAGGGACGACAGGCCGAAGACGACGAGCACCCCCACATTGGCGTCGGCGATCACCTGCCGGATGGTCACGCCGAAGACAGTGAAATCCGGGCCGAACGGCACCACGGCAAAGGCGAAAAGGGCGGTGCCGGCGACGATGGCCGGGGCGACGAGAAAAATGCGCCTGTCCACGCCGTCGGGGATGATGTCTTCCTTAAGGAGCATCTTGAGGCCGTCGGCGATGGGCTGGAGCAGGCCGAAGAGGCCGACCCGGTTGGGGCCGTAGCGCACCTGCATGCGGCCGAGCAGCTTGCGTTCGAGCAGGATCATGTAGGCGGCGAGTCCAAAGACCACGGCCAAAACGATGCCCATTTTGACCAGCATGACCAGGACGCCGACGAGGATATGAACCATGGCCTATCTCCGGCGCAGGTCGCAGGGACCCAGGGTTGCGGTCAGACCGGCGAATTGCGGCAGCCGGGGCAGGACGGCCACGCCCCGGGCCACGTCCGGGGTGACGCGGGCCACGGCGTGGACGAAGCGGTCGAGCACGGCCACGGCAACGGCCTCGCCGTCGGCAAAGCCCAGGGAGGCGGCGTCCTCGGGATGGAGCGTCAGCGTCGGCTCGGTCGCGGCCAGCTTTGCCGTGAGCGGGGCGTAGCGGCCAAGCTCCTCGGTGCCGAACAGGGCCTCGGCAAAGACCACTGTCAGCCCTTCGGATGCGGGGAAGGGCTGGGCGGTTTCTTTTGCCCTGCCGGCCAGGGCGGCGAAATCCGCGCGTTCGCCTTCCGGGCCGAGGCCGGCGAGGTTTTGCCAGGGCCTTTCGGGCAGGTCCAGGGCCAGCGCGGCGGCGAGGTCGCGGCAAAGCCGGTCCGCCGGGCGCGGGTCCGTGCCGGGAAGCCTGCGGTCGAAGGCCCGGGGCGGATGGTTGCCGCCGCCGTCGCGGGAAACGGGATCGCCGGCGGGCTGCACCGGGGCGGCGCGCTGGAGCCGGCCTTCATTGTTGAGGAAAAGCCCGCCGGACTCGAACAGCGTGGTCGTGGGCAGAAAAATTGTGGCCTTGGCCACGCTCGGCGTGGGCAGACAGTCGCACACGGCAAGGGTGTCCAACCCGGCGCGGGCGGCGAAGAGCCGGGACGAAAGCGCGGCAAGGTCGGCCTCGACAACGACAAGGCTTTTCACGCGCCCGGCGGTGACGGCCTCGGCCAGATCGGCAAGTCCCGGCGCGTCCGGGGCGGCGCACAGGGCCGCGCCGGCGGTGCCCGGGCCGGCAAGAACCGGGAAAAGGCCAAAACGGTCGTCGGTCGGCAAGGCTCCGGCCAGGGACGGGACGAAGACCACGGCCGGGCGCTTGGCCGAGGCCAGGGCCTTGGCCGCCTGTTCCAGGGCCGGCCACAGCTGAGGCGCGAGCGGCAGGCGTTTTTGGGCCTGCGCGGCGACCTCGCCCGGGGCGGCGGTGACGACGGCGGCCACGGCGGCAAGCTGTCGCGGCGCGACCGGCAGGTGCGTGAAAGGCAGGGGCAGGGACACGGGCCTGGGGTCGGCCACGATGACCGCCCCGCCGTTTCGTGTGGCCTGACGCAGGGCGAGCGCCAGCATGGGCGCGTCGAAAAGTGGCGAAACGCCGAGCGTAAGCACCGCGTCGCAGCGGCCGATATCGGCCAGGGACAGGGCGCGCGTCGGCGTCAGGGCGGCCAGCGACGCGGTTATCGCCTCCTGCCAGGAGCGGCTTTCGAAAAAAGCCGGTCCGGTCCAGCCGGCGGCCTTGGCCAGGGCCTTCAGCGCGGCCTGCGTCTCGAGGGTGGAGCGGGCCGAGCCAACCACGGCCACGCTTTCCGGGCCGTGGGTCTTGGCCGTTTCCGCAAGCCGCGCGGCCACGGCGGCAAGGGCGTCGTCCACGGACGCGGCCGTGCCGTCGATTTTGGCCTCGCGCGGCCGCTCGGGGCTCGACTCGAAGCCGTGGGAAAACCGTCCCCGGTCGCAGATGAAAAAGCCGTTCACCGCCGCGTTTTCCCGGGCCTCGATCCGGGCCACGGCCCGGTAGCGCGACAGGGCCACGGTGTTGCAGCCAAGCGAACAATGCGGGCACACCGACGGGGCGCGTTCGCAGTCCCAACGCCGCGACGTGAAGCGCGCGGTCTTGTCGGTGAGCGTGCCGGTCGGGCAGATGTCGGCCAGATTGCCGGCAAAGGGGCTTTCGAGCGGCCCGTTTTCGAACCGGCCGAAATAGACCCGGTTGGCGTTTTGCATGGGCCCGAAATCGCGATAGCCGCAATACTCCTGGTAGAGCCGCACGCAACGGTAGCAGTGGATGCAGCGGTTCATCTCGTGCTGGATGAACGGCCCCAGGTCCTGGTCCAGGTAGGTGCGCTTGGTCCCCGGCCAGCGGCGCAGGCTGTGGCCGCCCGAGATCGTCTCGTCCTGGAGCAGGCAATGGCCGCCCTCGTCGCACACCGGGCAGTCGTGGGGATGGTTGGCCATCAGCAGTTCGATGACATGCCGGCGAAAGGCCACGGCCTCGGGGTGGGACGTCTCCACCACCATGCCGTCGGCGGCCGGGGTCATGCAGCTCATCTCCAGCCCCTTGACCGGGCCGTCCGTGAACATCACCGCGCACATGCGGCAGGCCCCGGCCGCGCCCAGGGCCGGATGCCAGCAAAAGCGCGGGATGACGATGCCGAGCGCCTCGGCCGCCTCGATGACCGTTGTCCCCTTGGCGACCGTTACGGGACGTCCGTCGATAATCAGATCGGGCATTGGTCCTCCGGGCAGGGGGTCGGGCCGAAGGCCACGGGGCGCGTGCCGCAGGCCTTGCCGTGCATGGCTGGCGGCGGGTTGCCGAAGGGGCATTTGCGCTGGTGCAGGTGCTCGCGCACTTCCGCCTCGAAATGGGTCAAAAGGCTCAGGATCGGTTCGGCGGCCCCGGGCGCGAAGGCGCAGTAGGCCGACTGCATGACCTTGGCCATGTCGCGGATCATGCCGATGTGCTCTTCCTTACCCTCGCCGGACTCGATGAGCCGCAGCAGATGGCGCACGTAGGGCAGGCCTTCGCGGCACGGCGTGCACCAACCGCAGGACTCGCGGGTGAAAAATTCGATCAGGTTGAGCGTAGCCCCGACCAGGCAGGTGTTCTGGTCGAAGACCATGATGGAGGCCGTGCCCAGCCGCTGGCCGGCCTTTTTCATGGCGTCGAAGTCCATGGGCAGGTCGAGCAGCCTTTCGGGCATGAAGGGGGTCGAGGCCCCGCCCGGAATGACGGCCTTGATGGCGCGCCCTGGCGGCATGCCGCCGGCGTGCTCGAAGAGGATTTCCCGCAGCGGAATGCCCATGGGCAGCTCGTAGCAATCCGGCTTGGCGATGCGACCGGACACGCTGAAAAGCTTGGTGCCGGCGCCGGTCGGCGTGCGGGCCAGGGACTTGAACCAGTCCGGGCCGTTTTTGACGATTCCCGGCAGGTTGGCCAGGGTTTCCAGGTTGTTGACGATGGTCGGGCAGTCCCAGAGTCCCTTGACGCTGGTGCGGGGGCCGCCTTTTCTCGGATTGGGGCGCAGGCCCGAAATGGCCTTGATCTGGGCCGAGGCCTCGCCGCAGATGTAGCGGCCGGCGCTTCGGTGCACGTGGATGTCGAAGGAAAAGTCTGTGCCCAGGATGTTTTTGCCGAGAAGCCCCTTGTCGCGGGCGACCTGGGTTTCGCGCTCGAGCAGCACCGCGTCGGCTTCGTAGGAGGGCCGGATGAAGCAGACGCCGAGCGTCGCCGAAACGGCGTAGGCGCACAGGAGGATGCCCTCGATGACCAGATGCGGGTCCACGTTGACCAGCACGCGGTCCTTGAAGGTGCCGGGCTCCATCTCGTCGGTGTTGACCACCACGTAGCGCGGGCCGACGTAGCCGGCCGGGATGCCCTGCCATTTGCGCCCGGCCGGAAATCCCGCCCCGCCCCGGCCGCGCAAATCCGAGGCCAGGACGATGTCCAGCACTTCCTGCGGCGTGCGCTTGCCGATGGTGGCGTAAAGCGCTTCGTAGCCCCCGCCGGCCCGGTATTCGTCGAAGGTGGCCGGCCGGCCGAGGTGGCGGTTTTTGAAAAGCACCTGCGGCGCGTCTACTTGCATCGAACCGGCTCCTCGGTGGTCTCGCGCAGTTCCCTAAGAACCGCATCAATGCGCTCGGGGGTGAGCTTGTTGTAGAAGCGGCCGTTTATGAGCATCGTCGGCGCATTATGACAGTTGCCGATGCAGGCCGAAGGCAGCACCGTGAACATGCCGTCCTCGGTCGTGCCGCCGGGCGGCACGCCGAGCGTGCGGCACAGATAATCGAAGATGGAATCCTGGTGGAACATCCAGCACACCACAGAGTCGCACACGTGGATGACGTAGTGCCCCACCGGCCGTCGGTAGAGGTAGTCGTAAAAGGTGGCCAGGGACTCCAGCTCCAGCGTGGTCATGCCGAGCAGCTTCGAGGCGTAGTGCACGGCCTCGTCGCACAGATACCCGTAGTGGTGCTGCAAGGCGTACATCACATCCACCGCCGCCTCGCGGGGATGCTCCGCCTGGGCGATCATGCGTTTGAGGTCCGCGACCAGTGCGTCAGGCAATGCCATGCTGTGCGCCTCCGGCGGCCAGGAGAGGCTCCGCCTCTCCTGGACCTCTCCGCCAGAAGGGGCGCTGCCCCTTCTGGACTACCCCGCCGGGAGGCCACGGGCCCCCCGGACCCCCCGAATGGAGAAATATGGATGAAATGTGAGGATGTTGCAAAAATAATGTTGCGGCGGATTCCCTGGTGCTCTGAGGCGGGAATGGCTTCCGGATATGCTGCATGTGGCCAGGGCCGGCGAGGGGCTGTGGCGGACGCGAAGGCGTATTCTTCAAATATGCGCCGCGCGCGGCCGTCACAGTCCCTCGCCGGCCAACCAGCCCATATTTCCGCAATATTTCCATAGCACTATATCTCATCGATCGATATCCGGCAGAATGTAATCGTAGGAAGCGAGCACGGCCACGAAATCAGCCACCCGCAGTCCCTCGGCCAGCAGCGGCATGGCCTGGATGTTGGCGAAGCCCGGGGTGCGCACCCGCATGCGGTAAGCGTGGCAGTCGCCGTCGGAGACGACGTAATAGCCCTGCTCGCCGCGCGGGGCTTCGGTCGCGGCATAGGCCTGGCCGACCGGGAGCCTTGGGCCGCGCGTGACGTTGACGAAATGGTGGATCAGGCTTTCGATGTCGGTGAGGGCTTCGCGTTTCTGGGGCAGGCTGTAGCGGGCGTCCGCGGCCAGCCAGCGGCCGCCCGGCATGTTATCCGCCGCCTGCTTGATGATGCGCAGGCTTTCGAGCATCTCGTCCATGCGCACGAGGTAGCGCGAAAAACAGTCGCCGGCGTCGCGGGTCGGCACGTCGAAATCGAAATCGGCGTAGGCCCCGTAGGGCATCTTTTTGCGTCGGTCCCAGGCGACCCCCGTGGCCCGCAGGTTGGGGCCGGTGACGCCCCAATCGATGGCCTCGGCGGCGCTGATGGTCCCCACGCCCCGGCAGCGGGCCTTGACGATGGGGTTTTTGGTCACACCGGCGTGGTATTCCTTCACCCGGCCCGGGAAGATTTTGATGAAGGCGTCGACCTGCTCCTTCCAGCCCTCGGGCAGATCGGCCGCCATGCCCCCGATGCGCAGCCACGACGGATGGAGCCGGCCGCCGGTGATGGTCTCGATGATGTCGAGGACCAGCTCGCGTTCCCGCAGGGCGTAGAATATCGGGCTCATCATGCCGAGATCCTGGAGAAACGTGCCGAAGTACATGAGGTGGTTGGAGATGCGGAAAAGCTCCGACAGCATGACCCGGGCATAGGCGGCGCGCGGCGGCACCTCGATGCCGGTAAGCGTCTCCACGGCCGTGACGTAGGACAGGTTGTTGGCCACGCCCGAAAGGTAGTCCACCCGGTCGGTGTAAGGGATGAACTGGTGCCAGGTCTGGCGCTCGCCGATTTTCTCCACGCCCCGGTGGTGGTAGCCGATGTCCATGCCGAGGGCCTTGATCCGCTCGCCGCGCATGGCCAGCACGTAGCGGAAGATGCCGTGGGTGGCGTAGTGGTGCGGCCCGAAATTGAGCAGGTAGTCCCCGGCGTCGGCGCGCGGGCCGAGGATTTCCCTGGCGTCCACCGGTTCCAGGCGGCGGCAGTCGTCCTCGGTGAAGGGCGGCATGTTGGTGGCCCGGCCCTCGTAGTCCTTGCGCAGGGGATGGCCGACCCAGTCGCGGTGGGTGAGCAGCCGTCTGGGGTCGGGGTGCCCGGTAAAACGCAGGCCGAACATCTCGGCCGCCTCGCGTTCGTACCAGGAGGCGCTCGGCCACACGCCCGTCGCCGTGGCGATGGCGCTGTCGCGTGTGGGGAGCGCGCAGGTCAGGCGCACCATGCCCGGGCTGGACAGCGAGGTAAGCGTGTAGACCACGCTGGCCTCGTGGCCTTGCGGCGTGCGGCGCATGGTCTCGTCGACGGCGGTCAGGTCCTCCAGACGCTCGAAGCGGGTGGGCGCATTCCTTTTAAGATGGGCCAGCACCTCGGTGATGCGCTCCGGGGCCACGGCATAGGTCGGCATGTCGATGGCGTCCGGCGTAGGCGTCACCGCCTCGCCGAAGGCGGCGGCAAGGTCCGCGGCCACGGCTTGCTGGTCGTCGCGCAGCGTCAGGCGCGGCGCGGGCGGCGTCCACATGCCGTCCGCCCGGGAGCCGTAAAAGCGCGGTTCGGTCGCGGCCGTGCCCCGGATGGGGATGCCGGCGTAGCCGGGGCCGCGCGTATCGCGGCATTTGCTCACCCCGTCGAGGAGGTGGTCGCGCCGGCCGCCTTCGCTGCCGCCCGGCAGGTGCAGCACGGGGCGGGTAGGCTTTTCGCCGGCGGCGATTTTTTTCTGGAGCAGCAACAGCCCGTCGAAAAGCGCCTCGGGCCGGGGCGGACAGCCCGGGATATAGACGTCCACGGGCAGGATCTGGTCCGAGCCCTGGACCACGGAATAGACGTCGTACATGCCGCCGGAGTTGCTGCACGAGCCCATGGAGATGACCCACTTGGGGTCGCTCATCTGTTCGTAGAGCCGAAGGGCCACCGGGGCGATCTTTTTGAACATCGTGCCCGAGACGATGAGCACGTCGGCCTGCCGGGGCGAACCCCGGAAGACCTCCGAACCGTAGCGGGCGATGTCGTAGCGCGGCCCCCAGGCCGTGGCCTCCTCCACGAAGCAGCAGGACAGCCCGAAGAAAAAGGGCCAGAGGCTGTTCTTGCGCGCCCAGTTGATGATGTGATCCGTGGGCGAGAAAACGGCGTCGAGGGGGCCGGTCACAAGCCTTCCTCCTCGTTCCAGTCGAGGCCGCCCTTTACCCAGGCGTAGGCCAGGCCAAGGCCCAGGATCACGATGAACACGGCCATGCGCAGGTAGCCGGGAAGGCCGAGTTCCGGCCAGGCCACGGCCCAGGACACGATATAGGCGGTTTCCACGTCGAAGATGAGGAAAAAGACGGCCATGAGGAAAAACGGCACCGGATAGCGGAACCGGGCGTCGCCCGTGGGCAGGATGCCGCATTCGTAGGGGCGCTGCTTGTCCGGGGTGGGCCGGCGGCGCACCAGAAAGCCCGAGAGGAAAAGGATGAGCCCTAGGATCGCCAGCACCAGGACGAAATAGACCAGAAAGGCCAGGGCGCCCGGTTCCCAGGGGGAAAACGGCGTGGCCAGGGGAGTGAACGGTGTCTGCGACTGCATGGATCCTCGCGCGGCCCGGGTCGTGCTCCCGAATGAAGCTTACAGGGCCGATTGCAGGCGATAATACCCGCAACGCTTTTTTTTGCAAGCCGCCATGGCCGGAAAGGGAGGAAGATCGCCGGGATGGGCGTGCCGCATGGGCGACGGGCCGGTCACGGTCCCGTGACGGCCGCCTTGCCGGGGCGGGCGCGGCGGCTGTGGCCTGGCGTCATGAAAACGTCATGGCAATGTCGAAGAGACGCGGCCAAGCGCGACGGGCTCCACGGTAGCGAAAGATGATTTCGCTCATGACTGCGCCATGCGCCTTGACTGTGGCGCATGCGAAGGAAGTTTATGCAGTTCTCGTCGTGTGTTGAGAGCGTTCGTATCCCGGAGGGTGGCCCCCTCGATGGCTGTCAGCTCCTGGGCTTTTTGGAGCGGGAGCACCGGGAGCGCGTGGCCGGGCATATCGCCAAAGGCGGTTTTCTCGGTCTCGTCCTGCTGGAAATCCAGGATTTTTCCTTGCTCCGCCGGCTGTTTCGTCCCGAGGTGGCCGAAACCCTGGCCGGGACCATGGCCCGGGAGGTGCGGCGCGTGGCCGGGCAGCGCACCCGGGAGTATCCCCTGGCTTTGATCGAGGTGCTCGAGCCGTCCCGCGTGCTGGTGATCGTCGGCCACAAGGATGACGACGCCGAGGCCCTCGATCGCCTGGCCGCGATGCTGCGGCTGGATGTGCGCGGTCGGCTGCGCCAGGAGTCGGTGCGCCTGACCGGCCAGGGCGTGGAACTGCGGTGCGGCGCGGCCAGGGTCATAAGCCGTGGGGCGGCCGGACTCGACATGGCCTTGGCCTCGGCCGTGGCCGAGGCGTCCCGGCGGGCCGGCGGGGGCGAGGGCGGGGCGCTGGCCCCGGCGCTGCGCGAATTCCGCGAGATTCTCGAACTGCGCCGGGTGCGGGCCGTGTTCCAGCCCATCGTCAATTTGCGGGCTGGTTCGGTCTTCGCCTGGGAGGCGCTGGCCCGTGGCCCCCGGGACAGCACGCTGGAATCCCCGGCCATGCTCTTTGACGTGGCCGAGGAGGCCGGGGCCATCTTCGCCCTGGAAAAAATCTGCCGGGAAGCGGCCATCCGGGGATTCGCCAAGCGCGAGCCCGGGGCCAAGCTTTTTTGCAACGTCCATCCCCGTACGCTGCTCGATCCCCAGTTCACCCCCGGCGAGACGCGCCGGCTTTTGGACAAGTACGGCATGGAGCCCCACGACGTGGTGCTGGAGATCACCGAGCGCCACAGTGTCAAGGACTTCAACCTGTTCCACCGGACCCTGGCCCATTACCGCGACGCCGGCTACGGCGTGGCCGTGGACGACGTGGGCACGGGCTATTCCGGGCTCGTCTCCATCGCCGAGATCCAGCCGGATTTCATGAAGATCGACATGTCGCTCGTGCGCGGCATCGACGCCAATCCGGTCAAGCGGGCGCTTATGGAGACGCTGCTCACTTTTTCGGAAAAGGTCGGCTGCCGCATCGTGGCCGAGGGCATCGAGACCGAGGCGGAGCTGGCCTGCCTGATCCGCCTCGGCGCGCATTTCGGCCAGGGCTTTTTCCTGGGCCGGCCGGCGGAAACGCCCGCGCTTTTGGACGAGGGGCCGCGTCTGGCCATCGTGCGCGGCGCGAACATGGCCGCCGACGGGCTCAAGTGCTCCTCGCCCATAAACGATCTGGCCGAGCGCCCCCAACAAGTGGGGCGAAGCGCCACCATCGGCGAGGTCAAACAGTTCTTCGACGAAAACGAATCCGTGCACACCGTGGTGGTGACCCAGGCCGGCCGGCCAGAAGGGCTCATCATGAGCCAGCACCTGGACAAGTTGCTCAGCTCCCAGTACGGCCTGTCCCTGTTCCTGCGCCGCGACGTGGGCCGCATCATGGACCCCTCGCCCCTGGCCGTGGAGTGGGACACGCCGGTGGAGGTGGCGGCCCAGGCGGCCATGGCCCGGGACCGGGACAAGCTCTACGATCCGATCCTGGTCACCTGCCGGGGCCGGCTTTCCGGGCTGGTGTCGGTGCAGAAAATCCTCGACGCCCTGGCCAGCGTCCAGGTGGAGATGGCCAAGGGGGCCAACCCGCTGACCGGCCTTCCCGGCAACGTGGCCATCGAGCGCGAGATCGCCCGGCGCGCCGCCGCCGGCCGGGCGACCTGCTTCATCTACGCCGACCTCGACAACTTCAAGGTCTTCAACGACGTCTACGGCTTCAAGGACGGGGACAAGGCCATCCTGCTGACGGCCCGCATCCTGGGCGAGGCCCTTTGCGCCCATGGCGGCCAGGACGATTTCCTGGGCCATGTCGGCGGGGACGATTTCGTCATCCTGTGCGACGGCCCCGCGGCGGAGCCGATCTGCCGGGCCGTGGCCCAATCCTTCGCCGCCGCCTCCTCGGCCCTCTACACCGCCGAGGACCGCGAACGCGGCTACATCGAGGGCCAGGGCCGCGACGGCCGGGTGGGCCGGTTCGACCTGCTCACCATCTCCATGGGCGTCATCGACTGCGCCTTTGCCGTGCCCGTGACCATGGACGAGCTGGGGCTGCGGGCGGCGGCGGTGAAAAAATACGCCAAGGCCCAGCCCGGCAATTCCTTCGTGCGCGACCGCCGCGCCCCGCTTGGCCTGCCCGATGCGCCCGGACAGGAAGCCGACCGGGCCGCTTGTCCGGGCCCGCTCGACGCGATTTGAGTTCGTATCCGCCTGGCCCGCGTCGCCAGAGGACCGCGTGCCCCCGGGCGATCGCTTCGGGGGCGCGGGGCGTGCGGCCGCGCGGCAAGGGGATTCCAACAAGAAATGCCGGTCAGGCCGGCGCGAAAAAGCGGGTGTCCCTGGGCCGCGCCTGTCCCCATCGCGTGGGGCACGGGGCCTGCGACCCGGAGGGCGCTTAGAATCCGGGCTGGGCGGCCTTGAAGGAGAGGGACTCCCCGGCGGATTCCCGGGCGGCCAGCATGTCCCAGGACACCATGTCGTCCTGGCGTACCGGACAGGTAAGCAGGCAGCCGGCGATGGCGTCGAGCAAAAGCGGCGACAGCCCGGTGCCCGGGCATTTGACGGTCAGGTCCTCGGGGGAGACCACGTGCCCGGCCGGCAGGTCGCGGGAAAAGACCACGGACTTGCGCAGCTTGGCCGCCGCGCTGACCTCGCCGGGAAAGACGCGCTTTCGCGTGACGCGAAGGGCCGCCTCGGCCTCGCGCACCATGGCGGCCATGGTCGCGAATTCCGTGGGCGACAGCGACGCCTGGTGGTCGGTGCCGGGGAGCGTCTTGTCCAGGGTGAAGTGGCGTTCGATGACGGCCGGGGCGAAGGCCGTTGCCGCGACCGTCGGGCCGAGGCCGCGCTCGTGGCCGGAATAGCCCACCGGCAGGCCGTAGCGGCGGCGCAGGGCGTCGATCAGCGGCAGCCCCACCTGCTCGTCGGGGCAGGGGTAGGAGCTGTTGCAGTGCAGGATCACGATGCGGTCATGGTAGCGGCGCAGTTCGGCCACGGCCGCGTCCACCTCGGGCAGGCCGCTCATGCCGGTGGAGAGGATCACGGGCAGGCCCGTTTCCCCGGCCTGGCGCAAAAGCGGCAGGTTGACGAGGTCGGCCGAGGGGATCTTCAGCAGTTCCACGCCGAGATCCAGCAAGAGGGCCAGGCTCGGGGCATCCCAGGCCGAGGCGAAAAAGGTGAGTCCCAGCGATTCGGCCAGGGCCTTGAGTTCGGCGAGCGCCTCGCCGGAAAGCTCCAGCGCGGCCCGGTGGCGGCCGTAGGTCGGGCCGAAGCTGTTCTTGCCGCCATAGGGCGCGTCCAGGCCGGTCTTGGTGAAAAGGGCCGCCATGTCGCGTTTCTGGAATTTGACGGCGCTGGCGCCGCTTACGGCCGCGGCGCGGACCATCTCCCGGGCCGTTTCCAGGCTGCCCTGGTGGTTGTTGCCGATTTCGGCCACCAGGAAGGCGGGACAGCCCGAGCCGATCAGGTGGCCGGAACGGAGGCGGATGAGTGGAGCGGCGGTGGGCATGAAGCGTTTGTCTCCCAAGCGGCGGCGAACGCGCCGCGCTTTGTCATGCTAGCCTCGAAACGGGGCCAGCACAAGCCGGGGCTGTGAAACGGCGGAAATTGCCGGCCGGCAATGAATTTTGCAATCCCCGTGCCGCGCCGGAGGTCCTTGCCTTTGGCCGCGTTTGCGTTCAAGATGCTTCGATTTCACGAAACGGACGCCCAAAACGTCATGACGAAACCTTTCATCGAAATACGCGGTCTCAAAAAGGCCTTCTCCGGACAACCCGTGCTGCGCGGCGTGGACATGACCGTGCCCGAAGGGGAGGTCACGGCCGTCATCGGCAAGTCGGGCGAAGGCAAGAGCGTGCTTCTCAAGCACATTATCGGCCTGCTTGCTCCGGACAGCGGCGACATCCTTTTTGACGGCGCGCCCCTGGCCGCGGCCAGCCATGCCGAGCAGCGGGAATTTCGCCGCAAGTGCAGCTACATGTTCCAGAACATGGCGCTGTTCGATTCCATGACCGTCTATGACAACATCGCCCTGCCGCTACGGGAAACCGCCCGGCTGTCCGAAACGGAAACCGGAAACCGGGTGCGGGCCATGGCCGAGCGGTTGGAACTCGGCGGCATCCTCGGCAAGTATCCGTCCCAGATTTCCGGCGGCATGCAAAAACGCGTCGCCCTGGCCCGGGCGCTGGTTACCGAGCCCCGGCTGATCCTCTTCGACGAACCGACCACCGGCCTCGATCCCATCCGCAAGGCCTCGGTCCTGGCGCTCATCGACCAGTCCCGGCGGCAGTTCGGCTTTACGGCCATCCTGGTCAGCCACGACATTCCCGACGTGTTCGACGTGTCCGGCCACGTGGCCATGCTCGACGAGGGCCGCATCGTCTGGGAAGGGGCTCCCCAGGCCATCACCGCCTGCGAGGACCCGGTGGTGCGGCGGTTTCTGGCCGGCGAGCCGGAACCGGTCGCGGCGGAGCGGATCGCCCAGGCCGACTGACGGGGGCTTTATGCGAAACCGTGCGCACTGTCGGCGCGTGGCGTTTTTTGCCGCCGCCCTCTGGCTTGTCCTTTCGATCCCGGCCCTGGCCGCCACCCTTTATCAGGTCGGCGCCATCGCCTCCCTGGCCGCCGGGGACTACGAGGGCCGGGAAACCTTTGCCGGCCTGGCCCGCCACGGCGACTTCGGACTCGGCACCTTCGAGAACCTCGACGGCGAGATGGTGGCCGTGGACGGCGGGTTTTACCAGGTGCGAAGCGACGGCGCGGTCCGGCCCGTCGCCCCCGGCCGCAAGACGCCCTTTGCCCAGGTGGCCTTTTTCCGGGGCGCGCTCGATTGCGGCCGGCTGGACGGCCTGGATCTCAAGGCGATAACCGCCGCCCTGACCAAGCGGCTGCCCGACCCGGCCCGCCTGTACGTCGTCCGGGCGGACGGGCTTTTCGAAGCGGTCACCACCAGAAGCGTGCCGGCCCAGGCCAAGCCCTGGCCGCCCCTGGCCACGGCCATCAAGGCGCAGGCCAGCTTTCCCATGGAAAACGTCCAGGGCACCCTTGTCGGCGTCTACACGCCGCCGGGCATGCGGGCGCTTTCGCCCACGGGCTGGCATTTTCATTTCCTGACCGCCGACCGGCGGCACGGCGGCCATGTGCTGGCGGCCCGGGCCACGGCCGTCAAGGCGCGCGGCGACCGCATCGACGCCATGACCGTCCTTTTCCCGGAACATCCCGCTCCCTGTCCCGACGCCCCCCGGCCTGAGGCCGGAGCCGAATAGATGGACTGGGATTTCTTCGCCTTTTTCATGCCCGGCGAACGCCGTCCGGCCCCGGCCGCCCGCGATGCCGGAATTCTGGCCGCAAGGTCCCTGGCCGGGGAGTACCTGTCCCGGGCCCGGGCGCGCCTGGACGGCCTCGCCGCGCTCCTTGAAACCGACGACCGGCGCGACGCCGCCCTCGTGGCCGCGCTTTTGGCCGAGGACCTGGACGCGGCCGGGGATGTCCTGGCCCAGGACGCCGTGATGCGCCTTGCCGAAGTCCGGGCCATGCTCGGGCCGCTGCCGCCCGCCGCCGATCTGGCCGCCTTCGCCGCCAAGGCCCGGGCGCGGCTTGCGGCCCTGGAAAAGGCGTTGGCCAACCGCATCGCCGGTCCCTGGCGCACGGACGCCGACCGTTTTACCGCCCGGGCCGCGCGCCGGGTCAGGCTGGCCCTGGTCGTCCTGGTCCTCGTCGTGGCCGGGGCGATTGTATTCGGCGACGCCGTGGCCAAAAAACGCCGCGCCTTTGTCGCCGCCGTCACCCTGGAGCGCCAGCGCGCCGAGGCGACCGCCGCCCTGGCCGGACTGGCGGATATGGCCGCCCGGGCCAAGGCCGCCGCGGGCAAGCCGCTTTGGGAGATCACGGGACGCAACTGTTCCCGCTGCGGCTGCCAGGGCCGCGACCTGCGCATTGTCCCGGACGGCGACAAGTGCGTGCGCCAGTGGCGCGAGGCGCTTGCCCGCATCGGCCATGCCGCCGGGGCCTCGGACAAGGAACTGGCGCGGTATGCGCGCGATCCCTGGGGCGCGCCCTATCTGCTCAACGAAAACGAAGGCGAAAGCCCGGATTTCCCCTGCCTGCCCGATACCTTCGCCACGGCCGGGCAAAAGGGGTTTGCCGGCGATGGCGACGACATCGAGGCGGCCGTCCCCAACGCCTTCTGCCCGAAGTAGGGGGGCCGGCGCATGGACGCTTCTTCCCCCGTTGCCGCCGCCCAGGGCGCATCCCCCTTTTCCCGGGCCGTTACCGGGGCCGGATTTTTCGCCGGCCTGCTGCTCGTGGCCCCGCACGCCCTGCTGACCTCGATGGCGCTCGCCCGGGCCGGCTGGCCGGCGGCGGAGCTGGTCGCCTTTTTCTGGCTGTGGGGCCTGGCCATGGCCGTCTCCCGGCGCGGCTTGTCCTTGGGGCTGACCTTGCTCGGTTTTTCCCCGTTTCTTTTCGGCGCCCAGTCCTACGTCTATCCGGGCGTGGCTTTCGGCCTGCTGGCGGACGTGGCCGCGTTGGCCTTTTGCTGGCGAAACGCCGGCGGGAAAGCCGCTTCCGGCGAGAGTACAGGCCCCACGGGCGCGCTGTTGGCCGCCTTGGCCGCCCTGGCCCTCGGCTCCACGCTGCTGTTGCCCTGGGCCAGGTTTTGGCAGGAGCTATCCCTTTTCGGGCCGGGCGGCTTTTTCGCGGCCATGGCCTTTTCCCCGGCCGACGCGCCGGGCTACGCCCTGGCCGGGGCCTGGCGGCTGGCCATTTTCGCCGTGCTGGCTTTCGGGCTGGCCCGTCTCGATTTTCCGGACCGTTTCGGCTGCCTGATCCGGGGGCTGGTGGGCGGGCTTCTTACCGCCATCGTCTTCGGCCTCTACGAGCATTTCCAGGGCGACCATTATCTGCTGCACTACCGGTTTACGTCGCTTTTCGCCAACCCGGGCTGGTTTGCCGAGTACGCCGCCGTGGCCGCGCCCTATCTGCTGACCCTCCTTGCCGGCGCAAACCTTCGGCGGCGCGCGCTCGCCGCCCTGGGGCTGGCCCTTTGCGGCGCGGCAATGGTCCTGACACTCGCCCGGGCCGGTTGGATCGCCGGCAGCCTGACCTTTTTCGCGGCCGGCTGGCTCTATTTTCGCGAAAACCGCTTTGTCCGTTTCCGCCGGCCCTACGGTCATCTGCCGACCTTGGCCGTGGCCGGGGCGCTGGTGGTGGGGATTGCCTTTTGGGGCGCGGGAAGGGAGCTTTCGGCCATAAGCCGGCCCATAAACGCGCTGTTGGCCAAGCGGGTGGACAATTTCACCGATTCGCCGCGCCCGACGCTCTTTCGCTCCGGGCTTTTGATCGCGGCCGAGCGGCCGGTTTTCGGCATGGGCTTTACGAGCTACGCCCGGCATTATCCGGTGCTTTTGGCCACGCCCGGGGCCTGGCTCAACCGCTACGGCGACCCCAGGGCCGAGGTGTTCGAGACGCCGCACAGCATGTACGTGCAGCTTGCGGCCGGGCTCGGCGCGGCCGGACTTCTCGTCTGGCTGGCCATGGTCGGCCGGGCGGGCTGGGTGCTTTGGCGACGGGCCCGCGACTATGCCAGCCTGCCGGACGCGGCGTTGCTCCTTTCCCTGGCCGCCTTCCACGTCTACGCTTTTTTCCAGGAGATGTTTTACGTGCCCGCGGTCCTGTTCCTGCTTTTCATCCCCCTGGCCCGGGCCATGGCGCTTGAGGCCGGGGCGGCGCGCGAGGGAAGGGCGAGGGGAACGGGCTGGGTCCGGGCGGCGGCGGGTGGCGTGGCCCTGTGCGGCATCCTGGCCTACGGCCTCGATATCGGGCTTGGCGGCACGGCGGCGCGTCTGGGGCTTTACGACTGGATGCCGCCAGGAGAAAAGGTCGTTTTCGAGGGATTTTATCCGCCCGAGCAGGGCCAGGGGCGGACGTTTCGCTGGAGCGCCGGGGATGCGGCGCTGCTCGTGCCGCCGGGGACCGGCAGCCTCACGCTGTCGCTTGCCGCCGCGTCACCGACCGAGGCGACGTTTTTTTCGCCGGCCGGACTGTGGGCCAGGGTCGGCCTCGACGGCGGGCCCGTGACGGTGACCTTGCCCGTGCCGGAAACGGGCGACGGCCGCGCCGTGCCGCTTTATCTTCTCACCACCCGGGCTTTTGTGCCCCAGGCCGCCACGGGCGCGGCCGATCCCAGGCGTCTCGGCGTGGCGGTCGGCGTTGTCGGCCGTCACTGATTTTCGGTATTGCGCTCGAACACCCGCATCTCGTTGACCACCTGGGTGCCGAGGGATCGCACCTGCTCGTTTTCCTGATTTTCCACCAGATCGGCCAGGAGCTTGATGTCCTGGGGAATGCCGGCCAGGATCACCTTGCGCACGTCGTCGAGGCGGGCCGTGACGTAGGCCCGGTCGCGCTTGGCCGCCATATGCTCGAGCACGTCGGCCAGATTCAGGATCACGTAGGCCTTTTCGGCGTAGATGGCGGAAACGGCGGTCAGGTGGGACAGGATATTCTTCTCGCCGGCTTTGGAAGCCTTGAAGTAGAGGTCGGCGGCCTTGGTGGCGTATTCGTTGAAGTGCTCGTAGGAGGCGCGAAAGTGTTTGGACGCGCCGAGGACCGGGGGCGCGGCGGCCAGGAGCATGGCCAGGCAACATAGGGCGCAGGAAGATGACAATTGTGTACGCATGCGGACTCCGTTGACAAAGGGACCGCCGGCGGACGTGCTCCAGGCGGCAAGCGCCACATACCAGTTTTTGCCCGGGCGTCAAAGCGCCGGGAGGCTGGGGGGCGCGGGCGCGGCCGGCGGGCGCATTGACTTTTGGGCTTTTTGGGTTAGGTATGCCCGACTTCACCGTTTTGCGGCTTTCCCACCGCTTGGACCTGCCATGAAACATAGTGCCTTGCCACGCGTTATCTGTCTGTTCTTCCTAGCTTTGTTGCTATCGCTACCGCCTGCCCAGGCCCGGGCGGGCATGGTTTCGATCGTCTTCGACGACGGTCTTGAAAGCGTCTATCAGTACGCCTTTCCGATCCTCGAAAAGCTCGGCCTGCCGGCCACCGTCGGCATCATCGCCAGCCGGGTGGACCGGGGCGATCCCGATTTCATGACCGTGGCCCAGATTCGCGATCTGGCCAAGGCCGGCTGGGAAGTGGCTTCCCACAGCCTGACCCACAAGCGGCCCATCGACATCCCCAAGTTTTACGCCCAGGAGAACTGCCTGCTGTTAAAGCCCGTTCGTGGCCAGCGCGCCGTGTACGAGGCCAAGTACAGGTACGAGGAACTGGCTGGCCTTATCGAAAACGGGCGGCTGCTGCGGGAGCGCTCGAGCGATGCGCTCGTGCGCTATGAGCCGGGCAGCTATTACTTCGACGAGCTCATCGGCGAGGTCATCGTCCACCCCTTCGAGCCGGAAGACGCTGTGAAGCAGCGGATTCGGGCCATCTCCTACGAAAGGGAGATGGACCAGTCCAAGGCCGTGCTTGCCGGCATGGGCTTTGCCGTTACGACCTACATCACGCCGCACAATTACTGGACCCCGGAGATGAGCGCCCTCTCCAAGAAGTTCTATTCCCAGACGGCCGGGGGTGGGGACGACTGCAACCGCAAGGGTTCGACCGACCGCTACTGGCTCAAGCGCTATACCGTGCATTCCGACGACACGGCCCAGGACATCATCAGGATCGTCAAGGAACACGCCATCCGCGAGGATGCCTGGGTCGTCTTCTGCATGCACGGCATCGGTTCGAATCTGGGCTGGGAGCCCTGGGACGCGGCCAAGCTGGCCGAGTTGGCGGAATTTCTCAAAAAACAGGCCGTGCCCGTGGTCACCATCGATCAAGGCGTCAAGCTTTGGTTCGCGGGCAAGGGTACCCCCCGCATATAAAAAAGGACGCGCCGTTGAAACGCCCCCTGCGCATTCTGGTCGCCGGTTTCGCCGTCGGATTCCCCCTTGGCGGCCAGTTGTGGATGATGCTGCATTTCCTTTCCGGTCTGCGCCGCCTCGGCCACGAGGTGGTTTTCCTCGAAGACACGTCCAACTGGGCCTACCCCTTCGATCCGGTGCTCGGCTATCCGGTGTGCGAGTCCGTGCGCGGCCGGGCCACCGTGGAGCGGATGTTCGGCCGGGCTGGTCTGGCCGGCTGCTGGGCCTATGTCAGCGAGATCGAGGACAAGCTCTACGGCATGGACCGGGCCACCCTGGACCGGCATTTGCGCGAAGCCGACTTTTTCCTCAACATCTCGGGCATCGCACCCTTCAAGGAAGAGTACTTCCAGGCCCCGGTCAAGGCCGTCATCGACACCGACCCGGTCTTCACCCAGGTCAAGGTGGAGCGTGACCCTTGGACCCGCGACTACTATGCCGCCCACGACGTCTGCTTCACCTACGGCTACAACCTGCCCACCGGCCGGACGGAAGTGCCGCTTTCGGGCGTGGACTGGAAGCCGCTCCTGCCGCCGGTGATCCTCGACGACTGGCCGGTGGGGGAGGGGGCTGGCGACAGCTACACCACCATCGGCACCTGGGAGGCCAAGGACCGGGACGTGGAGATCGCCGGGCGCAAGCTCTCCTGGCGCAAGAACGTGAAATACGAGGCCATCCTCGATTTGCCGACCACGCTGCGCGACATTCCGCTCGGCATGGCCATGGGCGGTATGTGCGACGACGCCTGGCGCTATGCCAACGCCGGCTGGATCGTGCGCGACGCCCTGGACGTCTCGCGCGATCCCGATATCTACCGCGACTACATCCGGAACTCGCGAGGCGAATTCACCATCGCCAAGGACCAGAACGTGGTGCTCAAAAGCGGCTGGTTTTCCGACCGCACGGCCACGTATCTGGCGGCAGGGCGGCCGGCGGTGGTGGAGGACACGGGCTTTGGCGACTATCTGCCGGTCGGGGAGGGGCTTTTCCCGTTCGAAGGGCCGGATGCCGCCGCCGAGGCGCTTCGGACGGTCGAGGCCGACCCGGTCCGGGCGGGCAGGGCGGCCCGGGAAATCGCCGGCGACTATTTCGACAGCGACAAGGTCCTCACCGGGCTTTTGCAGGAATGCGGGCTGGCCTGAGCCCGGCTTTGCGACGATTGGGGGGAATTGTTCCCGAATTGATTGAAAACCGTTTGACTTCGGGCTAATAGGTCGCCGATGGCGGAAAAGACGATACTTTTTGTCGCCCCGGCCCAGGCGGTGACCCAATTTTTCCCGTTTTTCAAGGAAGCGGGCATTGCCGCAGGCATCGCCGATTCCCTGGCCGCCGCTCTGGCTTCCATTCGCAAGCAACCGCCCGGCCTGATTTTTTCCCAAGCCAAGATAGGCGTCTACACCGCCGAGGCCCTGCTTGCCGCGGGCCAGAAGGAGGACGCCTTTCCGCCGGTCATCGTCTTCACCGACCGGGGGACCGCCGCCGAAGCCGCGCGCTGCCTGGAGCTCGGGGCCAGGGATTACTGGCTCGAGCCGCTGACCTGGGAAAAAATCCAGGCCGTCATGCCGGGCCGAAGCGCGCCGGAACCCGCCCCCGTCGAACCGGCGGCGACCCGCCATGCCTCCGCGTCCCAGCCGTCCGGCAAGGGCTTTGCCATCATCGGCGAACACCCGGCCATCCGCCGCGTCCTGGCCCTGGCCCGGCAGGTGGCCCGGTCCAAGGCCACGGTGCTCATCTCCGGCGAATCCGGCACCGGCAAGGAGATGTTCGCCCGCTACCTGCACGCCTCCTCCGACCGGGCCGAGGGGCCTTTCATCGCCATCAACTGCGCCGCGCTGCCCGAGCATCTGCTCGAATCCGAGCTGTTCGGCCACGAAAAAGGCGCCTTTACCGGTGCCATCGCCCGCAAGCTCGGCAAATTCGAGCTGGCCTCGGGCGGCTCGCTGCTCCTCGACGAAATTTCCGAAATGGACCTGGGGCTGCAAGCCAAGCTCCTGCGCGTGCTCCAGGAAAGCGAGTTCGACCGCGTCGGCGGCACCGAGACGGTGCATGTGGACGTGCGTGTTCTGGCCACCACCAACCGGCGCATGGAAGACGCCGTGGCCGAAGGGAAGTTTCGCCAGGACCTCTATTATCGCCTGAACGTCATTCCGCTGAAGCTTCCGCCCCTGCGCGAACGCGGCCAGGACGTGCCCAGGCTGGCCGCCTATTTCGTGGACAAGTTCCGCAAGTCCTACGACCTGCCGCCCTTGGCCTTCTCCGCCGACGCCAAGGAATGGCTGCTCGCCTATGACTGGCCGGGCAACGTGCGCGAGCTGCAAAATCTCATGGAGCGGGCCGTGCTGTTGGCCGGTGCGGGCCCCATCCGCAAGTCCCATTTCCTGATCGACGGCGAAGGCTGGCAGGAAGAGGCCGGCGACGACTTCGAGGAAGCGCCCGCAAGCGCCGCCGAAAGCGCCCCCGCCGCGCCGGAAGGCGAGGAAGCGGCCGCCGGGGCCGACGGATTCGTCGAAGCGGCCCGCCTTTTCGAACAGACCCCGGCCGCCGGCGCGGGCGAGGTAATGCCCCTCGATGTCATGGAACGCCACATGATCATCAAAAGCCTGGACCGCACCGAGGGCAACCGTACCCAGGCCGCCCAACTGCTCGGCATCTCCGTGCGCACTTTGCGCAACAAGTTGAACGAATACCGCAAGCTCGGCATCGAAGTCCCCTGACGTCCCGATGGCTTCCCCCACCACCTACAACATCCTGATGTATTCCCACGACACCTACGGTCTGGGGCATCTGCGGCGAACCATGGCCATCGCCGAGCACCTGCGCCAGCGCGGGGTCAACATCCTGATCCTCACCGGTTCGCCCCTGGCCGGCCGCTACGAGACGCCCGAAGGCGTGGACTTCGTGCGCATCCCGGGCATGATCAAAAAGACCAACGAGGAATACCTGCCTCTTTCGATCAAGATCAACGCCCGCCATGCCTTAAACATCCGGCGCAACATCATCGTGGCCACGGCCAAGGCCTTTCAGCCCCATCTTTTCATCGTGGACAAGGCCCCCATGGGGCTGCGGCGCGAGGTGATGCCGACGCTCAAGTGGCTCAAGCGCTGCATGCCCCGCACGCGCACCATCCTCGGGCTTCGCGACATCATGGACGACGCCGTCTCCACCACCCGGGAGTGGCGCGAGAAGGGCGTCTACGAGGTGCTCGACCAGTATTATTCGGAAATCTGGGTCTACGGGGACCAGGAACTCTACGACCCCATCGCCGAGTACGCCATCCCGGAAAGCATCAGCCGCAAGATGGTCTTTACCGGCTACATCCCGCGCCATGTGCCGACCAGCCAGGCCATGGCCCGCACCCGGCGCGAGGAGCGGCTTTCCAGCCGCGACCGGCTGGTGGTGGTCACGACGGGCGGCGGCGGGGACGGCTTCCCCCTCATGGACGCCTATCTGGCGATGCTCGAAGCCGGCAACGCCCCGGCCCACCGGGTGATCTTCGTGACCGGCCCCTTCATGCCGCGCCCGGAGCGCGAAAACGTGGCCAAGCGGGCCGGGCGGCTGGGAGCCCGGTTCTACCATTTCTACCGCCGCATGGAGACGCTGATCGGCCTGGCCGAAGTGGTCGTGACCATGGGCGGCTACAACACCACCTGCGAGATATTGTGCCAGGGCAAGCCGTCCCTGGTCGTGCCCCGGGAGGTGCCGCGCCTGGAGCAGCGCATCCGGGCCGAGGCCCTAAGCGCCCGCGGACTGCTCGAATACCTGCCCTGGGACAGCCTCTCGCCCGAGACCCTGCGCGAGAAGCTCACCCGGCTTCTGGGCGCGCCGGAGCCCTACAAGGCGGCCATGGCGGTTTTCCCTTTTACCGGCCTGACCGTCATTTCCGAACGCCTGGCCTGTTTTCGCCAAGGCCTGCGCCGCGCGGGCGCAGAGCCGGGGGGAAACCTTTCTTGCAGAAAGGTTCTCCCCCCGGACCCCCTTTCCAAAGACGCTTGACGGTTACAAGGCATCGCCGCCTGTCCAGTTGTAACCGGTAAGAGTTTTTGGGAGGGGAGAGCGCGAGAGGGGAACCCTTTTTGAAAAAAGGGTTCCCCTCTCGCACATCTTCTCTCCCTCTCTCCCGTCCTAATGCGCGAAAAAGACCGCCCAGAGGCCGAAGACGGCGATCAGCCAGCCCGAGACGCGTTTGATCGAGCGCATATGGGCCAGGAGCCGCAGCCGCAGCAGTTTGCCGCCGAAGGCGATGGCCGCCCACCAGATCATGGAGCCGCAGAAGACGCCGGCCACCACGGCCCCGGCTTCGCTGGCGCGGGCGTCCACCTGGCCCAGGCCGAATCCGGCGAAAATGGCCAGAAAGCCGACCACGGTCATGGGGTTGGTCAGCGTCAGCAGGAAGATGGAGGCGAACGCCCCGGCGTAGCGTTTTTTGGGGGGCGTCTCCGCCGCCTGGGGCGTGGTCTTGGACAGGGCCAGGCGCAGGCCCATGCCCACGAGGAACAGCCCGCCCCCGGCCTGGAGCACCCGGGCATGCGTGGCCAGGAAATCCGACACGAAGGTCAGGCCGAAGGCGGCCACCGCGCCGTAAAAGGCGTCCGCCGCCGCCGCGCCCATGCCCGAGAGCAGCCCCACCCGCAGCCCGTTGGTGATGGCCCGGCCCAGGCACAGCATGCCGACCGGGCCGAAGGGCATGGCGATAATTGCCCCGATGGCCATTCCTTTGAGGAAGAAATTAAACATGTCAGGGAGATACCTGCTTTCTCCCTCTGGAGCAAGGCGCGACCGTCACAAGGCGTTGCCAACCGTGTGGCATCACTCCGTAAGCTCCCGCATATAGCCGATCAGGTCGATGTCCGCCGCCTTGATGCCGCAGGCGCCGAGCAGGCCGTGGATTTGTCCCCGGTGGTGTGTCTGGTGGTTGAAGAAGTGGGTCAGGCACAGGGCCAGGGGCGTGGCCATGGCCGTGCCCTCGGTGGTGGTGTAGCGCAGCGTGCTTTCCAGGCGGGCCGGGTCGAGGCCGCGCGCGAAGGCCTCGGCGCGCTCTTCCTCGATGCTCCTTGCGGCGGCCAGATCGGCCAGGTCCGGATAGGGCACGGCGTCGATGGTCGGCACGGGCGCGCCCCCGCCTGTGAAGCGGTTGAGCCACAGCCGGTCGGCCAGCACGAGGTGGTTGGCTATGGCGAGAATGGACCCGAAATTGACCTCGCTTGGCGCGGTGAGCTGTTCGGGGGTGAGTTTCCCCAGCTCGGCGTAAAGCCGGGCGTTGGCCCAACGGTTGTAGCGGGCGAGGGTGGTGAAAATGGTTTTCACGGCTGCGGCTCCTCGGTGGCGGGGGAGGGCCGGCGGTGGCCGGAACCCGCTTCCCGCATCACGCGGGCGATGGTTTCCCTGAGTGTTGCCTTTTCCACGGGCTTGGCGATGTAGCCGTTCATGCCGGCGTCCAGGAAGCGTTGCGCGTCGCCGTCCATGGCGTAGGCCGTCATGGCGATGATGGGCGTGTCCGCCTTGTCGGCGTATGCGTCTCGGTTACGCATTTCCCGCGTTGCCTCCACGCCGTCAAGGGTCGGCATCTGGATGTCCATGAAGACGAGGTCGAAGTTCTCCTTGGCGAACAGGTCCAGGGCCTGCCGCCCGTCCGCGGCAGTCACCACCACATGCCCCATGTGTTCCAGGAGATGCCGGCAGGCGATGGCGCTTATTTGGTCGTCCTCGGCCAGGAGGATCCGCAGTCCGGGCGCGGGGATTTCGACGGGGCGGGGCGCGTCCCGGGTCACGGCCGTTTCCGGCTGCTGCGGGAGTTCCAGCGGCAGGGACAGGGAAACGGTCGTGCCATGGCCTTCCCGGCTTTCGAGCGTGACTTCGCCGTTCATGAGGCGGGTGAGCTTTTTTACGATGGAAAGCCCCAGTCCCACGCCCTGGGTGGGAGGGAGCGTGTCCGGACGGGCCTGGGTGAAGGGTTCGCAGATATGGGCCATGAGCGTTTCCGGGATGCCGATGCCGGTGTCGGCCACGGTGAACAGCAGGCGGATGCGTTGTTCCTCGACCCGTATGGGTTCGATGGTCAGGGAGACCGAGCCTTGGTTGGTGAATTTGATGGCGTTGCCGATGAGGTTGAAGAGAATCTGCCGGATGCGGACCGCATCGCCCAGGAGGTCGTTGGGAATGCCGGAGGCTACGGAAAAGGACAGGGACAGCCCTTTTTTCCGGGCCGAGTAGCTGAAGAGCTCCTCGATGGAGGCGACGAGTTCGCTCAACTTGAAGGGGCCCGGCGTGATCCGGATCTTTCCCGC
Organism: Solidesulfovibrio fructosivorans JJ]; assembly: GCF_000179555.1. Classification (NCBI taxonomy): domain Bacteria; kingdom Pseudomonadati; phylum Thermodesulfobacteriota; class Desulfovibrionia; order Desulfovibrionales; family Desulfovibrionaceae; genus Solidesulfovibrio; species Solidesulfovibrio fructosivorans. The sequence continues at coordinate 5,657 of NZ_AECZ01000025.1, read as the reverse complement.
CTCGATGCGCGAGAGGTCCAGGATATCGTTTAAAAGCTGGGCCAGCCGCCGGGAGGCGCGTATGGCGGCCCCGATAAACCGCTGCTGTTCGGCCGAGGGCGCGGTATCCTCGAGCGCCTGGAGCATACCCAGGATGCCGTTTAGGGGGGTGCGGATCTCGTGGCTCATGTTGGCCAGGAACTCGGTCTTGGCGCTGTTGGCCAGCTCCGCCCGCTGCCGGGATTCGATCAGGTCGGCTTCGATCTGCTTTTGCGCGGTCACGTCCTGGATGGTGCCGAAAATCTTGTTGTCTGTGGAATCGTAGCTGGCGCGCGAGTTGATGTCGATGACGGCGCCGTCTTGCGGACGGCGGATCTTGAACGTGACGTTGTAGGGGATGCGTCGGCCCACGAGGTCCGTCAGGGCCGCGTCGAGCATGGGCCGGTATTGGGGCAGCGGAATGTGCTGCACCTCCCGAAGCGTATAGTGGCGGTTCGGGTCCATGCCGTAGATGCGTCGCGCCCCTTCCGAGGTGGAGAGGGTGCCGTCCGAGAGGGCGACTTCCCAGTTTCCCGTCTCGGCCACGAGTTCGGCGCGTTGCAGCCGTTCTTTGCTCTCTTCCAATTCCTTGGTTTTTTCTTTGAGTTCGAACAGTTTTATCCTGTTTTTTTTCTCCAGCATGCCGACCAGGAAGACCATGGCCGGCATGGTCATGAGAAAAATGGTGATTCGGGAGATGTCGCGAGGCGTGTAGGCGAGAAACTGTCCGGGCTTCGACCAGTAATAAAGGAGAAAGAGAAAGGTGATGCCCACGCTGAGCGCGCCCGCGGCAAAGCCGCCGAGATAGGCGGACAGGACGATGGCCAGGGACAGGAAAAGGACCGGGGTGGGCACGACGAAGCCGCTTGCCGCCAAAAAAGCCAGTACGGCCTCGATACTGATGAGAAGCAAGGGGCCGGCTAGTATTTTTATCCAGGACGTTTTTTTTTGCATGCCGAGCCTGCGGCGTCGAGACGGTCCGTGGTCCCGGAACGGCGGACGGTGTGTGCTGCTGCAACGAAACCGGCTATTTCTAATATCGTAGCGGACAACTTTTCAACGTGTAAAGGGAAAAGGGAAAAGGGGAACGGCTTTTCGCGGTCGCGGCCGCCGTGTTCCGGTCCGACCGGGCGACACGGCTTGCCTCGGAACGCCCCGGGGGCTATCCCTGACCGGCTGCGCGGGGCTTGTCCGCGCGGCCGTTTTACAAGGAGTACCCGTTATGTCCACCCGTTACGTCCACACCAACATCGTTGCCCGCGACTGGCGGGGACTCGCTTCCTTCTACATCCGCCTGTTCGACTGTCGGCCGGTGCCGCCCGAGCGCGACCTGTCCGGCGACTGGCTCGACGCCGCCACCGCGCTCGCCGGGGCGCATATCACCGGTCTCCATCTGCGCCTGCCCGGGCATGGCGACACCGGTCCCACGCTCGAGATATTTTCCTACGACGCCCTGGGCGATCGCCTCGAGGTGAACGCCAATACGCCGGGATTCGCCCATATCGCCTTCCTCGTGGACGATGTGGCGGCCAAGGCCCGCGAGATGCTCGACGCCGGCGGTTCTGCCGTCGGGGAACTGGCTTCGCGCGAGGTGCCGGGCGTGGGCAAGCTCACCTTCCGCTACATGCGCGATCCCGAGGGTAACATGATCGAGATCCAAAGCTGGGGCTAGCCGGCCCGGTTTCAGGAGTCATTTCCAGGCCGTTTCCAGACGCGCGCGGGTGCGCTATACCGCCTTGGGGCGGGGTGTCCCGCGCCCGAAGATTCTTACCCCCAAAAGCGACCATGTCCGATTTCGTCCATCTGCACTGCCATACCGAATACAGCCTCCTCGACGGGGCCATCCGCATCGGCGACCTCGTTAAGACCGCCAAGGGCTTCGGCTGCCCGGCCGCGGCCATCACCGACCACGGCAACCTTCACGGCGCGTTGATGTTCTACGACTACGCCAAGAAGGCGGACCTCAAGCCCATCATCGGCTGCGAGGTCTACGTGGCCAAGGAGGACCGGCGCAAAAAGGACGCCCGCTCCCCCCGCGACGCCGGTTACCACCTTGTGCTTTTGGCCAAGGACATGACCGGCTACCACAACCTGCTCAAGCTCGTTTCAAAAGGCCACCTCGAGGGCTTTCACTACAAGCCCCGCGTGGACAAGGAACTGCTCGGCCAGTACGGCGAGGGGCTTATCGCCCTGTCCGCCTGCCTCAAGGGCGAGATCAACCAGAAGCTTTTGCGGGAGAGCCGGGACGCGGCCGTGGCCACGGCCAGGGAGTACGCGGCCCTGTTTCCGGACCGATTCTACCTGGAGATCCAGGACAACGGCATTCCCGAACAGACCACGGTCAACAATTTCCTCATCGAGCTTTCCGACGACCTCAAGCTGCCGCTTGTCGCCACCAACGACTGCCACTACCTCCACGCCGACGACGCCGAGGCCCACGACATCCTGCTGTGCATCCAGACCGCCGCCTGCGTGGACGACGTCAAGCGCATGCGGTTCACCTCCAACGACCTCTACTATCGTTCCCCCGAGGAGATGGCCGAGGCCTTCAAGGATGTGCCCCAGGCCCTGGCCAACACCTGCGAGATCGCCGACCGCATCGACGTGAAGCTCGATTTCGACGGCTACCATTTTCCGGTCTACAAGGCTCCGCCCGGCAAGTCCCTTGACGACGTCATGAGCGACATGGCCCGGGAGGGCCTCAAAAAGCGCCTGGCCAAGATGCCGGAGGCGGACCCGAAGCAGTACTGGGAGCGCCTGGAGCTTGAACTCGGCGTCATCACGAAAATGGGCTTCCCGGGCTACTTCCTCATCGTCCAGGACTTCATCAACTGGGCCAAGGACCACGACATCCCCGTCGGGCCGGGGCGCGGCTCGGCGGCCGGGTCCCTGGTCGCCTATTCGCTGCGGATCACCAACCTCGATCCAATGCCCTACGACCTCTTCTTCGAGCGCTTCCTCAATATCGAGCGCGTGAGCATGCCCGATATCGACGTGGACTTCTGCGAACGCCGCCGCCACGAGGTGATCCGCTACGTCACCGAGCATTACGGCGCGGACGCCGTGGCCCAGATCACCACCTTCGGCACCATGAAGGCCAAGGGCGTGGTGCGCGACGTGGGCCGGGCCCTCGGCATGACCTTCGGCGAGACCGACCGCATCGCCAAGCTCATTCCCGAAGACCTCAAGATGACCATCGACAAGGCGCTGGAACTCGAGCCGGAACTCAAGACCCTTGTCCGCACCGATCCGCGCATTGCCCACCTCATCGATATTTCCCGCCGCCTGGAAGGCCTGGCCCGCCACGCCTCCACCCATGCCGCCGGCGTGGTCGTGTCCGACAAGGCCATGACCGAGTACGTGCCGCTCTATAAGGGAAAAAACAATGAAACCGTGACCCAGTGGGACATGAAGCGCGTGGAGAAGTCCGGACTGGTCAAGTTCGACTTCCTGGGGCTCAAAACCATCACGGTCATCGACGACGCGCTGAAAATCATCCGCGAGATGGGGGAGGAGCCGCCCGACTTCGAAACCCTGCCCATGACCGACCCGGCCACCTACGAACTCTTCGCCCGGGGCGACACCGACGGCATCTTCCAGGTGGAAAGCCAGGGCATGCGCAAATACCTGCGCATGCTCAAACCCAACTGCTTTGAAGACCTGATCGCCATGCTCGCCCTGTACCGCCCGGGACCGCTCGGGTCCGGCATGGTCGAGCTGTTCATCCGCCGCAAGCACGGCCTCGACCCGGTCGAGTATCCGCATCCGCTCCTGGAGGAGACGCTGAGGTCCACCTACGGCGTCATCGTCTACCAGGAACAGGTCATGAAGATCGCCCAGGTGCTGGCCAACTATTCGCTTGGCGGCGGCGACCTGCTGCGGCGCGCCATGGGCAAGAAAAACGCCGAGGAAATGTCCCGGCAGCGCGGCATCTTCGTGGAGGGCTGCGCCCAAAACAAGATCGACGCCAAGAAAGCCAACGAAATCTTCGACTTGATGGAGAAGTTCGCGGAGTACGGCTTCAACAAGTCCCACAGCGCCGCCTACGCCCAGATTTCCTACCAGACCGCCTACTTGAAGGCCCATTACCCCGTGGCCTTCATGGCGGCCCTGATGACCTCGGACATGGAAAATCAGGACAAGCTCCTGCAATATATCGCCGCCTGCCGCGCGGGCGACATCGAGCTGTGTCCCCCGGACGTCAACGCCGGCCTGCCGCACTTTTCCGTCAAGGACAACAAGATCCTCTACGGCCTGGCCGCCGTCAAAAACATCGGCCGCGACGCGGTGCTCGAAATCGCGGCCGAGCGCGAAAAGGACGGCCCCTTCAGCTCGCTGCTCGACCTCACCAGCCGCGTGAACATGCGCAAGGTCACCAAGCGCGTCATCGAGTACCTCATCAAATGCGGGGCCTGCGACGGCTTCGGCTGCACCCGGGCCGGGCTTTTCGCCGGCCTCGACCAGGCGGCGGCCGTGGGCCAGCGGCGGGCGGCCGAAAAGAGCGAAGGCCGGCTGTCGCTCATGGAGCTCGTGCCCGACAAGCCCAAGCCCACTGTGGGCCTGGGCCTTTCCTGCCCCGAGGCCGAGCTGCCCGAATGGCTCCACGAGGAGATGATGGCCTACGAGAAGGAAGCCCTCGGCTTCTACCTCACCAGCCATCCGCTCCTGGCCTACGAGCGCGACCTGCGCTCCATGCGCGTCACCACCCTGTCCCAGTGCGCCGGCCTCGAACCCGGCGTCGAGGTCAAGGTCCCCTGCATCTGCGTGACCACCAAGGAAATCATCACCAAGAAAGGCCAGAAAATGGCCTTCTGCAAGCTTGAGGATCATCTCGGCGGCGAGGCCGAGGTCGTCGTCTTCTCCGATTGCTACGCCCTTTGCCGCGAAAACCTGGCCGCCGACGCGCCGCTTTTCATCACGGCCAAGATCGGTCAGACCGAACAGACCGAAGGCGAAGCCAAGCCGCTCATCAAGTTGCAGGCCGTGCGCATCGATCCCCTGTCCAAGATCATCGGCGGCAGCGACGAGCCCGTGGAAATTTTTGTGGCCTGTCCCGAGGAAAAGCCCGTGCCCCTGGACCCTCTCGGCGACATCCTGCGCCGCTACCCCGGCCAGTGCTCCGTGCATCTCGTGCTGAGCCTGCCCAAAGCCGTCTGCCGGCTGCGCCTGGGGCCGGGCTATGGCGTCCGGCGCTGCCCGGAACTGCGCCGCGAACTGGACGATTTCGAGCACGGCATGGTGCCGGCCCGGCCGGCTGCCGTGCGGTAGCGCGCGGCAAGGGAGACGGCAGGGAAGGCGGCAGGGGAGAGGACCGGGCTCTGCCCGGACCCGCCGGGAGGCGAGCGCGCCCCCCGGACCCCCCGTCCGGTATGCTCTGGCGGGCGGAGGTGGGCTGGCCGGCCGGAGGCCGGAGAGTGGAAGATGGCGGCGGAATTTGCCGGGACGCTGCCGCCGCTTGCGCGGCAGGCTCGTCCCGGCAAATTCCGCCGCCACCACGCCGTCGCCCCTGCGGGGCGAAAGGGGTGGAGGAAGAGCTTTCCAGAGCCTTTTGAAGTGTTGGTCACCCCCCTTTAAAATTTTTCGGGGGGTGGGGGCCTGGGGNGCGTCGTACGTACGTACCGTACCGTACCGTACCGTCC